>NZ_CALUWO010000015.1 GCF_944324505.1 uncultured Desulfovibrio sp. | reverse complement strand
CTTCCAGCCTGTCCTCGCTCACTGTCGCACCTCCGGAACTTCCAGCCTGTCACACGTTCGCCCCAGCAGATCCGCCACGGCGCACGGCCTGACTGATGGCAGCAGCACGCTCCTGCACCTGACGCGCCGGCGCACAGCTTTCTTCCGGCAGGGCAGGGTATGCGTCCACGGCCCTGTCTGCATGGCGGCACCGTGGCACAAGGCTCAGAATATCGGCCGGCACGGGAAAGCGACGACTTTCCCGCACGTGCAGTACCAGCGCACGCTCCACGTCGCCTCTGTCTTCACCGGCCAGAGCCTGCGCCCAGAGTTCCGACAGGAGCAAAAGCTCTTCAGGCGATTTCAGCTGCCCGTAGAGCAGCGAAAGTTCTCCCAGGCGTCGTGCTATCCAGCTGCGTTCCATGTGCGTCTCCTGCGTTATGCCAATGCGGCTCGTTGTCGTCGTTGTCATGGGGTTCCCTTTTTCTGGCTGCCAGCAGGTACGAGGCCATGCCCCTGCTTTCCTGCTGGCGCTTCTGAAACTCCGTGGGTGCCCGCGTGTCCTGTGTCCCTCTCCCGGCAAATCCTGTCAGGGCCGGCGCGCCCCCAGGCTCCACAAATGGCTTGTCATCCCAGCCCTTGCCGTTGAGCCAGCGGGCCATTTTTGGCACCTTGCCCCGCATCCAGCGGCTGTCCTCTGCGCACATGCTCAGGATGGCTTCGCGGATGACAAAGACCGGCGCCAGTGTGCCGTTGCGATGCAGGCGCATCCATTCGCGCCAGGCCGCCTCCTGCCCCTGCTGCACGGGGTAGACCTGCCAGCAGCTCAGAAAGGCCGGCCACTGGGGGTGCCCGCGGCTGGGGGCATCTGTCTTTGCCGGGCCGTCAGGGCAGCGTTCACGGGGCAGGTTCTCCGGCTGCCGTACAGGTGCAGGCGGGGTATCCTCCCCCGGCAATACACGCGGGCAGACCGCACGGGGCGCAAGTGTGAGCCGTAGAGCCGGACAGCATGACGACGCCGAAAAAGCCGGGACAACTCCCGGAGATGCGAAGGCGGGGAAAGCCGCTGGACCGATATCGTTTTCTGATTCCAGACTGACATCCAGCGATGGACGGCGGGAATGGAAGTGGAAAACATTCGACAAGCCATGGAGTAATGGCTATCGTGAAAGAAAGGATGACAATATGAAGCGGATCGCTGACTGGCTTGAAAAAATCAGCGCGGGCTCTATGCTGATCGGCCTGTTCCAGAACAATCTGTGGGCAATTGCCGTCGGTATTGGCGCATTGGTTGGAAGCGTCTACATCTCAAGGAGGTTCCTATGACCGCAGCATGGATCGCAACGGTTGTCGTGTGCATCGGCGCCTTTCTCTACGCCGTCCATCTCGGCAAGAAGGGCGAAAACAAGTAGCCATTGTACAAAAAGCACCACCAAGGCCCCCCGGAAACGAGGGGCCTTTTTTCTTGCCTCTGACCGGCAGCGACACAGCCTTACCTCACCGTCGTTGCCGGAACTGGGGCTTCTGCTCACGTCGGCGAGGGTTCCGGGTTAGGATAATCAGCAGAAGCCGGGGCCGCGTCCACAGGGGGCGCGGCCCTCATTTTTTCGGAGCGTAGCGCAGCGTGGCAGCGCACCGGCTTTGGGAGCCGGGGGCCGCGGGTTCGATCCCCGCCGCTCCGACCAATACGGATGAGTGGCAGAATGGTCATGGCAGCGATCTTGAAAATCGCCGTGGGCGTCATGTCCACCGTGGGTTCGAATCCCACCTCATCCGCCAAAGCATTTGCTCCCGCCTCCGTGGAGAGTCCTGCAAACGCCGCTGATAGCAGGGCAAGCGTGTAACGGGGCGGCGCTGACATTTCGCCGAAAAACCTCCCGCCAAGCATGCAGCGGCAGGCCCTGCTCTGTTGTGGCTTTTACAGAGCAGGGCTTTTCATGACTCATTCCCCGGCAGTGTACCGCGCTGCCGGGCATTTTTTTCCCAAGGAGGACCTCATGCGCAACATTCACCGCCCGTTCTGGCAGGAACTCCGGGACGAACTCTCCCCACGCCGCAATGCCGCGGGCTGGGCGTGCGTTCTGCTTTTGCTCGCCCTGTTCGCCCTTGTCGGCGAACTCCCGGCAGAAACGTCCGCGTGCTCGCCGCTCATCGTCTCCAGATAGGAGGGCAGGTCATGTGCTACAATCCCTGCCCGTTTTTCGAACCGTGGTCCGAGCAATGCCGCCTGCCGCGCGGGCAACGCTGCTGGGAAGAAACACTGGATGAAGAAGAGCGCCTGGACGCGCTCGTTGAAGAAGATTTTGCGGAGGAAGACGATGGAAACCATAACCATCCGGGCGTCCAGCCTGCCTGAACTGTTCGACTGCCCGGCCAGGTGGGAGGCCAAGCATATTCGTGGCCTGCGTCTGCCCAAGTCCGGCGCGGCCCAGCTGGGCACGGCAGTTCATGCCGGCACGGCCCTTTACGACCAGTCCCGTCTTGATGGCAGCAGTCTCACGGCAGACGAGGCTGCCGGCGCCGTGGCCGACGCCATCCACCGTCCGGAAGAGGACGTGGACTGGGGCGAAGACTCCCAGTCCGAAGCTGAGCGCATCGGCATTGCCCTGCATACCCTCTACTGCCGGGACATCGCCCCGAAACAGCAGTACGTGGCCGTGGAGGCCACCTGCGAGGCCCTGCACATTACCGACATCGGCCTGACGCTCACCGGAACCACCGACCGCATCACGGTGGATGCCGTCGGCGACCTCGGCATCGCGGACATCAAGACCGGCAAAAGCGCCGTGTCGGCTGACGGCACGGTATCCACCGGGCGTCATGCCGCCCAGATCGCCGTCTACGAGCTGCTGGCCGGCGCCGCCATCGGTCGGCCCATCACCGCCCCTGCCGAGATCATCGGCCTACAGGTGGCCAAGACGGACAAGGGCCGCCGCGCCGCCGTGGGCGTCATCACCGGCGCTCGCGAGCTGCTGGTGGGCACGGAAGAACAGCCCGGCCTGCTCCAGATGGCCGTCCGCATGATCCGCAGCGGCGACTTTTACGGCAATCCCAAATCCCAGACCTGTACCGAAAAATATTGTCCGGTGTTCCATGGATGCCGGTGGAGGAGATGACATGAGCCTGACGACCACTCTCAGTACTCTGCAACGCAAGCCCGCTATGGCCACCGGCGATATGCCCATCAGCCTGGAGACCATCTCCGGCTTTGAAAACCTCCAGCGCATGGCCCGCATGTTCATCACGGTCCCCTTCGTGCCTGATACGTTCCGCGCTCCCTACACCGACGAGAAGGGCAAGCGGAGAGGCTGCTCCAGCATTGAAGAAGCCATCGGCTGCTGCGTCGTGGCCCTGGACATGGCCATGCGCATGAAGGCCAACCCCCTGGCTGTCATGCAAAACATTTATGTTGTGCATGGACGCCCCGCCTGGACGGCCCAGTTCCTGCTGGCCACGCTCAACAATTCCGGGCGATTCTCGACCATCCGCTACAACTTCCAGGGGACACAGGGAAAGGACGACTGGGGCTGCCGGGCCGTGGCCAAGGAACTGACCACCGGTGAGATTGTGGAAGGCCCGCTCATCACCATCGGGCTGGCCAAACATGAAGGCTGGTTCAAGAACAGCAGCAAATGGCAGTCCATGCCCGAGCTTATGCTCCGCTACCGGGCCGTGTCCTGGTTTGTCCGTGTCCATGCACCGGAAATTGCTATGGGCCTCAAGACGGAAGACGAGCTGAGGGACACCATCGAGCTGATCCCGCAGGAGGATGGAAGCTGGGCAAAACCTGTAGAGGAGGCCCCGCATTATACGTCCGTCGAAGCGATCAGGGAAGGCACCTCTCTTGTCGACAGGGGCCAGGAAGATGCCGCGCCCAACGCCAAACAGGACAAGACAGAGGCTCGAAGAAAGGCGCAACAGGAGCTTGAGGACTTGCGCCAGGAGGCCCTTGCGACCTGGGAGGACGCGGGCCTCACGCTGGAGGCCGCCTGCTTCCTGGCCGGTAGCAGACAGCCCGAAGCCTGGAGCAAGACCGACTGCAAGCGCGTCATCAAGGAAGCCGCCGCTAGGGCATCTGCCACACCGCAGGAACAGCCAGAAACACCGCATCCCCAGGAATCTCCTGCTCTGGATGCCACGCAGACCGGGGCCGACGCCGCCGTGCCTGAACCGGCACAGGAGCAGACGGCAGCCTTCGTCCCGCCATATCAGACGTTCACCTGCCCCCACAACGGCGCCCAGATTACGGAAGACGACTGCTACGACTGCCAGCAGCGCAACGGCTGCCCGGCATGGGATACGTCAGACGCCACGGCCTAGACATTTTCTCTGCGCATAACCTCCTCAAGCCCGCACCCGCCCGGCAAAAGGCGGGCTTTTCAGTATGTACGAAGAATACACCACAACGAGTAGCAACAACGGGCACGATCGTCTGTGCCCGTTCTGTTTTGGCGGCCCTGATCCGCATGCGGAACTCCGCTGCGCCGGCAACCGCTGCATGGCCTTTGTGAGAGAACTCTCCCCTGACGGTACCTACATGGACTCCGGCCGCTGCGGCATGGTGCAGCCCATCCGCGAGATGTCCGCAAGGGATCGGGAACGTCTGGCTGGCAGGTCCCATGTCTGACCCCAACGATAAGGCGGCGTCCATTTTGCTCAAAAAGCAGGGCAAAACGGACGCCGTTTTGCTCTACGACTTTGCCCAGTTTTCCGGGCAAAACGAGGATGCCGGCCTGTTTCGCGTCAAGCTCAACGGCTGCTGGCACTGCCCGGACGGCAAATACACGGCCCTGTCAGCCGACGCCGTGGCCGCCCTGGTACGCGACTGGCTCATTGACGCCGCGCCTGCGCCTCCCAGACCGGAAGGGCTGGACAAACCCGTCAGGGTCTTTGCGCACTGGGAGGATGACGGCGATGGACCGTGCTGCGGCACTGTCTGGACAAAAGCCCCGCCCCACCTGGGTGCTGACGGCCGCTGGTGGATATGGATAGACGGCCCGCGCCTGGTGCGCTGCGAAGACGTGCGCCTGCTGACGCGGGAAGAGCTGCGGAACGCTGCCGGCAGGTAAACGGGTTTTGTGTCGTAGCAAAGCCCGTTTTTTGCGCAGCAAATATGCTTGCTGCAAATCGAATAGCAGCAAAGGAGAGCAGAATACCCGAAGAAAAGAAGGCTGACAGCAGCAAAGAAAATACTGCAAGCACCGAAATGGTAGCCGCATGCCTTAATGGCATCCCCATCCTCAAAATGCCTCACGATTTGGCTGAGGCTTTGGGATTCGTTGTAACACAAAAGAACGAGCGTTAAACGCGAAACGCCCGCCCTGGGGCGTCGTCGTGGCGTGGCGGCCACGGCCTGACGAGCAGCCGGGAGGGAAAAATGCTGACCGAACAAGAACGTGAATGGCTGGAACGGCGGAAAAACCTGTGCAGCCGCTGCGAGTTCTGCCTGTACGACAACCCCTGCATCAAATACGGTAAACGAGGGGCAAGCGGGGTTTGCCCTGGCTTTTATTCTACACTGTGCGCGGAATATAACTTTGAGGACGCCGCAGAGTTCGAGGCCCGCGTAGCTGTCCTTCTGGCGAAAGACAGGGCCGGTGGCAAAACGCTTCGCCCCAAAGGCTGTTCCTGGTACGAGACGACCGAGGATGGACAACGGGCCAGAAAGAACGCCTGCCCGCCTCGTCACGACATCGACAACTGCCCAGGCTTCGCCATGTGTTCCCTCTATCATGCCCGCCTCGCCGCCGAGGCTGAGATGGGGCGATGAGAGTAGGGCAGTGGTGGAGACGTGCCGGTACGTGAACCTCACCAGCCCAAAACAGGCCGTTGCCTTCGCATCGTGCGGGGCAGCGGCCTGCTTGGCAAGATGATTCAGGGCAAATCAGAACAAGTCGCTGTGCGTACCTGTCCGCAGCAGATAGAGGACAAGCTCCTCATCTGCGATCTCGTACACCAGCAGCCAGTCCGGCGCGATATGGCATTCACGGCATCCGGCAAAGTTGCCGGACAGGGCATGATCCCGGTTCTTTGCGGGCAGGGGCTCCCCTGCCGCCAGTTGCTTGATGATCTCCGTCAGCAGCGCCATGTCATAGCCGCGCTTCTGCGCCCGTTTCACGTCCTTCTGGAATTTGGTGGTAGGCTTTATGGTGAGCATCAGGCGAGCAGCTCCTTCATCATGGCCTCGGCATCCGTATAGCCCTTGTAACGCTCAGGATGCTGCTTCATCTCCCGGACTTCGGCCAATGCCTCAAGGCTTTCACGGTTGGGCTGGTTCAGCGCCACCTCAAAAGGAAGTCCCTGCCGCTGGATGGCCTGCCGCAAAAAGATATTGACCGCTGTGGTCATATCCATGCCTAGCGCGGCAAACAGCTCCTGGGCCTGCTGCTTGACCGCACTGTCCATACGAATGGTCATGCTGGTTGTCGGCATATGCTGTCCTTTTTTCATAAAAAATATGTCTTACAGGTGTGCATTGTCAACATAAAAGACATAGAAGCGCATATTATAACTTGCAATTCCATTTTGTTTTCATCCTGGCATGGAGATGTATAGCGCCCCATAAAGGCTTGCAATATCCCTCGTTCTTGAGTATTTTTGAAAAAATTTTTCATTTATCTTTTTTGAGGTCATTATGGTTTCTTCCCATTCTGTTCCTGCCAATCCGACTATTCTCCGCTGGGCTCGGGAGGATGCGGGACTTTCTCTTGAAGAAGCCGCCGACCGAGCTAAAATCCATCCTCTTAAACCACGAGGACAAAAACCTGGAGTAACGCCTGCAGAGCGCCTTCAGTCTATCGAGTCTGGAGAGCACCCCCTTTCCAGCACTTTGTTAAAAGCTCTGGCTAAAGCTTACCGGCGCCCAGAAATCACTTTTTTTCTCCCGATCCCTCCGCATAAGGAAGAATTCTTAGCAGATTTTCGCACAGTAGATTCTAGGCCGCACACTGCAGATTCTCCTGAGTTTTCAGCACTTAAGCGTCGTATTATCTCTTTACACAAGGCTTTGAAAGATATTGCAGAAGCTGAAGAGGAAGTTCCTCTTGCCTTCGTTAATTCCGAGACAAGTAACTCTTCTGTGTCTAGCGTAGTTGCCGCCATACGGTCTGTGCTTGGGCCAGATCCTCGCAAAGTCTCTAAAATCCGTGATGAAGCTGAGTTTTTTAAAGCCCTTCGAGAGCAAGCTCAGCATGCTGGAATCTACGTTATTCTTCTTGGCGATCTAGGAAGCCATCATTCTGCAATTCCACTAGAAGAATTTCGTGGAATGTGTATTGCAGACTCTTTGGTTCCTATGATTATTATTAATCCAAATGATACTCTCAAGGCGCGAGTTTTTTCTCTTTTGCATGAAATATGTCATATTTTTATTGGAGCTACAGGCTATTGCAATGGTGATGGGGTAATTAAATCTCATTATGATAGATTCCAAGAAACTTTTTGCAATGCAGTTGCGGCGGAGTATCTTGTTCCTGAGAACGAACTAATTAAAGAAAAATTTCAAGAGCCGCTAATGCAATCTATTGATAAGATTGCAAAAAAATTTAAAGTGAGTTCTATAGTTATTGCGAGACGCGCAAAAGATATCAACAAGATAACACATACTGATTATGCTTATGTAGTACAAACTTGTATTGAGCGCGCTCAATCTCTTAGAAACGATGTACGTGGTGGACCAGATGCAAATACTGTTATGGCCTTTCATTTTGGTAAAAAACTTGTTTCGACATTGATAAATGCTGCAAGCAATGGGTATATAGGATTTAATGATGCATCTTCTTTGTTAGGTATATCTGTCGCAAGACTGGAGAAGGTGGCACGATGATGTACATTTTTGATACATGCATTCTTGTTAATGCAAATCGTGTCCAGTTTCCAATATCTACAAACAATTTATTTTGGGATTGGCTAGTTGACTGTGGTAAGCAGGGAAAAATAAAAATTCCAGAATCTGTCTTCGATGAAATTGGCGAAGGTGAAGATGGACTTGCGCAGTGGATAAAACAAAACAAAGAGCATTTTTTCATTCCTAAAGACAATGCGTATACCCATATGCCAGCAGTCATGGATGCCTATGTTAAGGTTTATGGGAAAGATAGCTCATTTCCTGAGGGAACTCTTGAAACGCTAAAAGCAGACCCATATGTTGTTGCGCACGCAAAAGGACTTTCCGCTTCAGTTGCAACAGGTGAACTGGCTAAAAATGGGAAATTAGCTAACTATAAAGAGGTAAAAATTCCCCATGTTTGTCAATTACTAAATATCCCATGCTTCACATTTATCCAATTTCTTTGGGCCATACGGGCTGATCTTCCTGAATAGAATTAGTCAAATTATAAAAGCAAAACTCAGCTATTTATAAGTGTTAAATTACCTTTGCCATACGTACATGGCCACCCTAAAGGTGGCCTTTTTTGTTGACAAGGGCGGCATTCTGTGGCCTCCTGAGCTTCCCAACCGTAAGAGGCGATAGTCTACCGCCTGCCGTTGTCCCCAAGCGCGGCTTTGCAGATGGAGAAACAACAAAGCCACTTTGCCTGTTGGCAAATTTTGGCGGCATGACGTCCGGTATCCGCGAGGATCCGGCAGCTCTTACGGCTGGGGAGCGTCATGCCGCCTTTTTTGTTTCTCCGCAATCCCCAGCCATCATGTGCCAGCTTTCTCCCGTCACCTTCCACGGCGACACCATCTTCTGCATCGACTACCAGAACCAGCCCTATACGCCCATGCGCCCCATTGTGGAAAACATGGGGCTTGATTGGGGTTCACAAAGCGTGAAACTCAACGCAAACAAGGAACGCTGGACTGTTGCGATAATCGCAACGGTTGCCCAGGACGGCAGCGAGCGGGAAATGCTCTGCATGCCTGTCCGCAAGCTCCCTGCCTACCTCAACAGCATCAATCCCAGAAAGGTGCGGCCGGAGCTGCGGGCAAAGATAGAACTCTACCAGGCCGAAAGCGACGACGCCCTGTGGAACTACTGGATGCACGGCCGCGCCGAACGTCCGGCCCCGCAGACGGCGGAAGCTGCCATCACACCTGACCAGCAGTGTACGTTGCAGGCCATCGTCCGGGCAAGGGTGGAGGGCATCCCGGCAGAGCGCCGCGGCAGGGGGCTGTACCCGCAGATATGGTCGCGCTTCAACAACCATTTCCGTCTGAGCAGCTACAAGCAGCTGCCCCAATGCCGCATGAGCGAGGCCGTGGCCTACCTCACCAGTATGGAGATAGCCCCGGCCCTGCCTGCTGCACCGGAAGCGCTGCCCCTGTACCGTAACGGCTGCTTCTATCCGCCGCACCGCGACCGGAGACACGTCCCCGGCCCGCAGGAGGCCGCACTGCTGGCGCTGTGGCAGGACTGGAGCCGGCGCGCGGCCGGCCTCCGGCAAGAATTCATGGCCATGCTACGGGAACTGGACGCCCGCCGCGGCGACCTGTTCAGCTACGCCGTGTCCGACCTGGGCCGCAATGCCGATACCATGTTCAGCCCGCAGTGCCTGCTGGACAGCCTGTTCCAGAGCCGCACAGAAGCCGAACAGCACTTCCGCCAGGCACTGGATAACGCCAGCCAGCACCTGCGCCTGAGCCTCAACGTGGCCGTGGCCCTGGGAAGATAGCAAAAGGAACCCACCGGCAAAGCCGGTGGTTCTTCATATGCGCCTGTAAGGCTTTCTTACCAGCCGCGCCCTAACAGG
>NZ_CALUWO010000014.1 GCF_944324505.1 uncultured Desulfovibrio sp. | reverse complement strand
CATGAAAAAACGCCTCCGGTTTTGCCGGAAGCGTAGCACGGGATTTTGCCCCTGGGGGGCTGGAAGGGGGCTGCAGGGGGGCTGTAGGGGGGCTGGAAGGGGGTTGACAGGTTTTTGCTACGCCTCTAATTTTCTGTAAAACAGTAAACGGAAAACAGAATAATACGCAGCTTCCGTTGCAAATATACCCAGGCCCTTTTCGAGGGCGACAGCCCGGCCCGTTTCCGTACCATCGCCAGGATCGCCCTGCGCAAACTGGATATGCTCGACGCAGCCGTCTGCCTGGACGACCTGCGCATCCCGCCCGGGAATCGCCTTGAAGCGCTCAAGGGCCACCGAAGCGGGCAGTACAGCATCCGCATCAACGACCAGTGGCGCATTTGCTTCACATGGGGCAATGGTGCTGCGCAACAGGTTGAGATTGTCGATTATCACAAGTGAGGTTCCCATGCGTGTCCGTACCCATCCCGGCGATGTCCTGCTGGAAGAGTTCCTGATCCCGCTGCATATCAGCCCGCATGCGCTGGCACTGGCCCTTGGCGTCCCGCCGACGCGCATCGCGGATATCGTCCACCAGCGTCGCGGCATCAGCGCAGATACGGCGGCTCGCCTTGCCCGCTATTTCGGAACCAGCGCTTCCTTCTGGTGCAACCTGCAAAGCGCCTATGACGTCTCCGTGGTGGAATCTTCCCGACAGGCGGAGCTTTGCCGCATCGTCCCCCATGCCTCGGCGGGAGCAGTGGCACAGGCATGAGATCGTCTCAGCCGCCAGTCCTGCAAGTCCGCCATTTCCGCGCTGTAGCGTACCCGTGATCCGCTGCCTTCCACGACAATGGGCGCACCGGCCGCCACCCACTGCTTGACCACGCCCTCCCCCACACCGAAGGTCTCGCATATCTCGGCAAGGGATCGCAGGATGTGCGGCATATAGGCCACGACCACGCCTAATATCCTCCCAGACCGTCGGCTGGTCCGCCGGGTACTCCGTGGCTATATCCGCGCCATTCCGGCATGGGCTGCATGTCCATGGCCTCAAGCGCCCAGCACAGGGCACATACCGCAGGCCATCGGATCATGGCTGCATTCATGCTTTCCGTGGCAGCATCCGAAGCCATCCCGGCCTCGGCGGGAACCGTACTGACAGCGGAAAAATGCAGGGTCTTGTCGCCCACGATGCGTGCCTGAACAAGCGAGAGATAATAGGGCAGCAGTCCCTCCCCCCTGCCATGCCAGCGCAGGGGAGGCTCGGTACGCAAGGGCGTCTTTCGTTCCTCCCGCCGGCGGTCATTCTCCACGTCGATCAGCAGAATGCGGTCATCGTCCTCCGGTGTGATGATCCTGGGAGCGCCGTGCTGAAACAGAAACCGCTCCGCCGTACGCAGCAGCTCCGCAGGATTGTTGCTGCGCTGCTCCGCCAGCAGAAAGATATGCCGTGGCTCCCCTACGCATGTGGGCCGATGCCGCAGCTCCCCCAGCACCAGGACACAGCCGGGCAGGGGATGCCATGGCCAGGCAAGCGCGCAGGCGGTACGACGATACTGCTGCCCCTGTCTGTCCTGAAGGTAGCGTTCACCGGTAATGCCGTCCGTCAATCGTCGCAACATGGCGTCAGCTCCAGTCTGCTCCGGCCAGCATGCCGCTGGCCGGCATGAGCAGGGTATCGATGGCGTCCACCACCGTGTCCACCTGGTCGTCGTGAGCATGGGTCATGGCCGGCGAAAAGGCGCACAGCTCCGCGATGAGAGCGTCCGCCCATGGCTGGTCATCAGGAATGTACAGCCGCCCCCCGGCCACGTAGGGCAGTACGTCGTTGGCCCGGCTCACCTTGTCCCGGTTGCGCTGCACGGCAATGACAGGAATGGATGTCTGCGCGCGCAGCGTCTGTATCAGCCCTGTCCCGCTGGCCTTGTCCTCGATATGGCAGCCCGTAAAGCGCAGCGGATTGCTGATGCGGTGGGGCCTGTGCTTTTCCCAGAATACTTTGGCCCGCTCAAGCAGCACAGGCGCTGTCCATTTCCCCCTGTCCATATCCAGAACGTATACATCCCTGTCATCCGTAGCCGCGTAGAGCAGCACGGAATAGTCGTTCTTCTCGCCTTCCTTCATGGCCGTGTCACAGAATATCCCGGCCCGCACCAGCCCTTCCGGCCTGCCGCGGAAGCGCCGGATCATGTCCCGCTTGAACATGACGCCCCCCAGCGAAGCAGGGCGCTGCTGATACTGGGCTGCGAACGTGAAAGGATCTTTCTCCCGCAGCTCTTGCAGGGATGTCAGGCTCTCCTTCTCCGGCCAGTAGCTCCTCTCTTTGTCGGTGTCCTCGTCCAGTACGGCCTGGATCTCCAGATGCGTGAAGTCCAAAGCGTAATCTCCAGCCAGAGCGTGCCCCGCGGGGTCGTCTTCGTGGAGCCGCTGCATGATGAGAATCACGGGCGTATGCTCCGTACTGGCACGACGGCTGCGAATGGTGCCCGTAATCTTGCGGTTGGCGGCCTCCCGCTTGGCTTCGCTCCACACGTCGTCAGCCTTGAGCGGATCGTCAATGATGATGGCTCCAGAGAATCCTGGCCGGATGTAACCGGCACAAAAGCCCGTCACCTGCCCGCCGGTGGATGTGGCATAGACGCCTCCCGCTGTCCTGCCGCCCACGTCGATGTTCCAGCGGCTCTTGGCACGGGTATCCGTCCTGATCTGACGCGGCCAGAGCGCCTGATACTCCTCAAGCTCCAGAATCTCCTTGACCGTGGCGGAATTGAGCGCGGCCAGCTCCGCCGCGCCAGAGAGATGCAGGAAGCGGCAATGCGGTGAACGGGCAAAACACCAGGCCATGAAGTGGATCACAGCCAGCTCTGTCTTGGTGCCACCGGGCGGCATGGTAATGAGCAGATTGCGTATCTCGCCACGGTAGACCGCCATGAGAGCATCCACGATCCGGGCATGGTGCCAGTTGACCAGGAAAGGCTGCGCCATGCGCGCACGAAACATGAGCGCGGTGAAGGTCAGCAGATCCTGCTCACAGGCCAGACGCAGGGCTGCCCGCTCCGCCTCGCTTGCCCTGGCAAACAGCATGGCTATTCGTCCCCGTCCAGCTTTCCGGCCAGCACGGCCCGCACCACGCTGTCCGCAGCCGGAGGCGCAGAGGGCAGGGGGGCCGCGGCTGCCTGGGCCTGGGCATGCTGCTGCACGTTGACCGTGGTATGCTGCCCCTTGTCAGCCTGCGGCATCACATTGCGGGCCGCACGGGAAAGCAGCTCCAGCTCGGCAGGGCTTGCCGCCTCCCTGGTCATGGCTGTCCCCTTCAGCGCCACGGCGCGGGCAAAATTCAGGGCAGCGCCTTCTGTCTGCAAGCGCTCCTGCACCACCTCCTGCACCGTGATCTGAAAACGCAACGGCAGGTCTTGCATTTGCGTTTCCACAGCCTGTATTTCCTTGGCAGCCGCCACTTTGCGCTCTACGAGGTCTTGCATTTTCCCTTGCGTCCAGCCCTCGGCCCGTGCACGCCGCGAAACGCTGGAGGTAGCCAGACCAAAGGCCTTAGCCACCTCCCCCAGGCTGACGCCTCGAACCTCGTATTCGGCTCTGGCCCGCTCCCACTGCTCCACCGAGAGTCGTGCCACTGCCTAGACCTCAATGACGCGGGCAGGCGTCATGCGCAGAAAGGCGCCGCGCATGTCACAATGCCCCACAAGGTAACGCAGGCAGGGTATTCTGCCCTGGATCACCCCGGTGTAGTGTGACAGGACGTCATCCTGCGACAAGCCACGCGACTGCAGGATGTGGCGGGCCTGCACCAGCCCTTGCCTGGCCAGTGCCAGAGTCTGGACAAACGTCTGCTTTTCCCGCAGCCTGATGCGCACCTCGACCAGAGCCTGACAATGGGCTATGTTTTCTTCCAGCCTGTCCTCGCTCACTGTCGCACCTCCGGAACTTCCAGCCTGTCACACGTTCGCCCCAGCAGATCCGCCA
>NZ_CALUWO010000013.1 GCF_944324505.1 uncultured Desulfovibrio sp. | reverse complement strand
TCGCCGATGATACTGCATAACGTCATGTGGGAAAGTAGGCCGCTGCCAAAGATTGTTCCAGAACCCCTCGCTGCGTTACGCGCGAGGGGTTCTTTGTTTATGCGGCCTCCTCTGGCCGCTTTTTTTGTCTGTGGCGCCTGCTGCCGCCTGCTCCGGGCAGAGGGCCTGCGGTGGTGCATCTGCCAGAAGGCTGTCCCGGTCCGGCAGAGGAGGAGGGATGGCACGCTCAGTCAGGGAGACAGGGCGGCATGGTTGCTGCCGGCGGGCTGGCAGCGGGGACAATGCGCCGCAGTAACGACATGCGTTTTTGGCTACGCATGTAATGCTGATCGTCGCGACAGCCGCAAAGGCAGGGCTGTGCAACGCAGCCGGTTGGGCAGGAAAACGGGCAGGCGGGGCTGTTGGTGCCGGCTTGCGGGCCAGACAGGGAACGAGCCGCCGTGTTCTGATTACGCCCAGAGGTCGAGAGAAAATGGCCGGAGGGCAGACAGCATGCCCGCCACTGCTGCGGCCGCAGAATGGCGGCATGCGCCTGCGTTCGGTCAGAAAAGGGAAAAGTCGCTGCCGGTTGGCGGCGCTTGCGGACAACGCTCCCGTCCCTTGTGCTGTCGCGGCAAGATCAAGGAAAAGCCATACGGAAAATTTTTCTCCCTGCGGCGACGCCACTGGCCGGGAGGAAATGGCGGGCCGGCTGGGTTTGCTCGAAGATGCGTTGTTTTTCGCGTCGTGCGCGATGGGTTTTGCTGGAGGCAAAACCTTCTGTGTGGTGATAGACGCAGGAAGGCGCTACGTCTGGCTATGGTGTTTCAGCCGGGAATACCCGCATATTTGTAATGCTGGTGCTTTACAGGTGGTCTGTACGCTGATTCTTCTGGACGGGACAGTAGAATCGGTTGTGGCATTTTTCTGGTCTGCCGTTGTCTGGCAGATGTGGGCGGGAACAGGAGCGGGCTGGACCTCTTGAGAACAGGGCCGCTGTGCATATCACGCAAATTTCGAAAAACATGCCGGGTGTTCGGCATCCGGCCCATGAAAAGCCGGCCAGGTCATCCCCGAATCCATGACAAGGCCGGACGATCTGCGGCCTTGGAAGAGGCGGCATAGCCCATACATGGAGTTGGGAATGCCGCCTGGGTGGGAAAAGAAAGCATGGCATCCTGAGTCGTTGAAAGATACTAACGGGCAGACATGGAAACCGTCGTTTCCATGTCTGCCCGTTTTTGAAACTCGTGGGGATAATGCTGTTATTATTTCCGCATGGCGCGCAGGCCATTGGCCACCACCAGCAGGGCCGTGCCCACATCGGCAAAGACCGCCATCCACATGGTGGCATGTCCGGTAAAGGTCAGGGCAAAGAACAGGGCCTTGACGCCCAGGGCCAGGGAGATGTTCTGCACCAGAATGGCATAGGTGGACCGGGACAGGCGGATAAAGCGGGGGATTTTCCGCAGGTCATCATCCATAAGCGCCACATCGGCGGTTTCAATGGCGGTATCCGTACCGCCGCCGGCCATGGCAAAGCCGATGTTGGCTCTGGCCAGGGCAGGGGCGTCGTTGATGCCATCGCCCACCATGCCCACGATTTCTCCGCGCTGCTCCAGCTGCTCGATGACGGCGAGCTTGTCTTCCGGGAGCATGTTGGCCTTGAACTCGTCCACGCCCACCTGCCGGGCAATGACCTCGGCCGTATGTTCATTGTCACCGGTGAGCATGACGGTTTTCACGCCGAGCGTCTTCAGCGTGCTGATGGCTTCCAGGCTGCTGTCCTTGACCGTATCCGCCACGGCAAACAGGCCCTGCACGCTGCCTTCCCCCACAAGGGCCACCACGGTCTTTCCCTGTTTTTCCAAGCGGAATATATGTTCCTCGACGGCTTTTGCGCAGCATTGCAGCGCTTCCACCATTCTGTGACTGCCCAGAAACCAGTCCTTGCCGTCAATGCTGCCGCGAATGCCCTGGCCGGGAATGGCCGCAAAGTTGTCCACGGTCTGGAGCGGGATGCCGTCAGCCGCAGCGGCCTGGGCAATGGCCCGGGAAACAGGGTGATCGGAACGGGCTGCCAGACTGGCCGCCAGCGAACGGAGCGCATCTTCCGCACGGCTGCCCATGGGGACAATGTCCGTCTGGCGCGGTTTGCCGTGGGTGATGGTGCCGGTCTTGTCCAGAGCCAGGCAGGTCAGCCGTCTGCCCTGCTCAAGGAACATGCCGCCCTTGATGAGAATGCCGTAGCGGGTGGCGGCGGCCATGCCGCTGACGATGCTGACCGGGGTGGAAATGACCAGGGCGCACGGGCAGCCGATGACCAGGACCACCAGGGCGGTATAGATGGCATCCATCCAGGCGCTGTGCAGGAACAGCGGCGGAACAAGGGCTACCACAATGGCCGTCAGAAAGACCGCCGGCGTATAGTATTTGGCAAAGGTATCCACAAAGCGCTGTATGGGGGCCCGGCTTCCCTGGGCTTCTTCCACGGCGTGAATGATGCGGGCCAGGGTGGAATGAGAGGCCGGGGCAGTCACCGTGAATTCAAAGGAGCCGGACTCATTGATGGTTCCCGCGTAGACAGGACTTCCGGCCGTTTTTTCCACCGGCATGCTTTCGCCGGTAATGGGGGCCTGGTTGACCATGGACTGACCGGAAACCACGCTGCCGTCCAGGGCGATCTTTTCCCCTGGCCGCACGCGCACCCGGCTGCCCACAGCCACGTCGCGGATATCCATGTCGCGCCAGCTGCCGTCCTTCTGCTGCACGGTGGCCGTTTCGGGGGCAAGGGCAAGCAGGCCCTTGATGGCATTGCGCGCCTTGTCCAGAGCAAGGGCCTCGATGGCTTCCGAGATATTGAACAGCACCATGACCATGGCCGCTTCGGGAAACTGGCCGATACACACGGCGCCCGTGACGGCAACGGACATAAGGGCATTGATATTCAGATTGGCATTGGAAACAGCCACCCAGCCCTTGCGATAGGTGGTCAGGCCGCTCAGGGCAATGGCCACGATGGCAAAGAGCAGCGGCAGGCAGGACAGCACGGAAACGCCCCCCACGGTCCAGGCAGACAGATCAAGGCCCAGGGGCGCTGCTCCCCATGCCTGCAAGAGTTCCGTTCCTTCGGACAGGGCGGCAAAGACGCCCGCAAGGGCCAGACGCTTCCAGGGAATATGCGGCGCCGGTAGCGGGGCGCTTTGGGGGGCAGTGGTGTCAAGGCGCCGGGCATCCATGTTCAGGGAGGCCAGCGCAGCGGATATGCCGGGCAATGCCTCCGGCGTGTGCCGCACACGCAGCACACGCTGCATCAGGTTGAAATCCAGCGCCAGCACGCCCGGCATGGGGGCAAGTCGGCTGCGGATTAGGCGTTCCTCTTCCGGGCAGTCCATGCCGTTGATGAGGAAGGCCGTTTCTTCGCCACGGGAGGCCGTCAGCGGTTCCGGCGTCATGTCAATGGATTTCAGGGCGTCTTCTATGCCCGTGGTGGACGGCAGGTCATGGTCAATGGTGAGGACGCGCTGCATGAGGTTGAAGTTCAGGCCGGTGATGCCCGGCATGTTCGCCAGTTTTTTCCTGATAAGCGCCTCTTCCATGGGGCAGTCCATGTTGGCAATGCGGTAGACGGCACGCTGTGCCGAGGCTTCCCCCAGCGGCGCGGTCTCTTCCTGCGGGCTGCCCGCTTCCTGGACATGGGCATGGCCGTGGCAGCAGCAGGACGGCGTTGGCGCATGCTGGTGCGCATCGCAGTCTGCATGTTCATGGTGGGTATGCTGGTGCGCGGCTTTGGCAGCGGCCGGGGCCGCCGGTTTCGTCGCGGCATGCTTCAGCTGCCGGGCCTTATCACAGATAAATCCACGCGGGTGAAACTGCCCGCAGGGACATGCTACCAGGGTATCCGTTTCCATCCTTTTCCTCCAGCGGGCATGGTTTGGCGTATGCCCGGTGTCTCAATGGCTCTGTACAGACCATAGTGCTTATAGTTGCTATAGGGTCAAGAGGGAGATAAAATTTTTTTCCAGAGTCACGGACAGGGAGGGAATGTTTTCTGATTGCGAAGAATAACAAGGAGACAGTCTGCTTTTGAGGGCAGACGCATGGCATGCGGCGGCGCAGGGACATCGTCAGACCGGTTTTTGGGCACAGCGGGCACGGGAACAGGGGAACCGGGAGTGAGCCTGCGGCTTCTCCCGCGGCTGGGCAAAGCAAAGCCCCTGCGGAGGCCCTGCGGGCGTACAAGCGCGTCGCCGGAGCAGCTGGCGCGTGAAAAAGCGGGGCTGACAGGTACAGGCCATGCCGGCCCCGGAGCAGCGGGGACAGGGCCTGCACTGCGGACAACGCTGTTCCGCATCAGGCCGTGAGGCATAGGCAGGCCCGAGAAAGACAGGGATGTCAGCTCCCTTTTTCCACGCGCCCAGGGGAGGCTATTGCTGCTGTGGAAAAAGGGAAAGGGCGGGCGTAGCGCGGGAGCGGGGAGCGTGATCGACGCGGGGATGCAGAGGAACGCCGGGACGGATACGACTGCCTGTGCCCGCCGAAGCAGGCACAGGCACGGAAACGGGCAGGGCAGCGCGCTTCGGGAAAGATCAGGCGTCCGGCGCGGCATCAATATGTACTGTTTCGTACCAAAACAGGCGGGCCTGGGGCAGCTTCCAGCTGTGGGGTGGCAGACCGGCCTTGCGACAGAGCTGCTCCACATAGGTCAGCCTGTCCCAGCCCTGTTCAACGGGGACTTCCGGCAGAAAGACGGCATGCCGGCCCTCGGCTTCCAGCAGCAGGCCGTGGCGCCCCAGCACCACATGCGCCAGACCGGGGCAGGGCGTCAGCGGCCCCAGAACGGAAATGCTTATGCGCACGTCGGGCCATTCGTCCAGCGTCAGAGGCGCAAAGCGCCAGTCGTGAAACGCCGCGGCCTGCGCCATACGCCAGACATTGGCAAAAAGCGGCTCCTGACCGACCATGGTGCCGATGCAGCCGCGCAGCTGCCCGGCCTTTTTGAGCGTGACAAAGGAGCCAAGCGGCTGGCTGAGAATGCCGTGGGCCAGGGCCTGCGGCAATGCGGGGGACACGGGGCGGGACGGGGGCCGTAGCGTGCTTTCGATACTTTGCCGGGCAAGATGGGCGAGAGCCTGCTGCTCCGCCGGAGAAAGCGTAAATTCGGTGCTCATAGGGATATCCTGCTGCCCATAAAAAAGATTGCCACAACTTGCGTTGCGGCAATACTTTTTCGATGGTTGACGGTGCTGACCCGGAGGTCACACCCCAGCGAGGGGACGACTAGTCCTCGCCTTCGGTGTGGGCCTGCTTGCCGGCGCCCTTCAGACCGTACATGGTGGTGGAACCGGAAGACCAGAATTCCAGCACTTCCTCGTTCACCAGCTGGGTGAGGATCTTCTTCACTTCGCGGGGACCCTTGTCGGGGAAGAGGTCCGTGAAGTCCTTGAAGTAGAACTTGGACTTGGCAGCGGACTTGCCCTTGAGGAAGTCAACAATAATGTCTTTATCAGTTTTGTCAGCCATTTTCTTCTCCTGTCCCGGCGGTGCGCCAGGCACCGCCGGGGTTGCAGCAAACCTGGACTAGAACTTGAACTGGGTGCTCTGGCGCCAGGTGTAGTAGGCCGGATCGCGGAAGTCGTCGATCAGATGATGGGTGAACTTCAGGCCGGTGAGCTTGAAGAAGGTTTCCCAACCGATGCGGTTGGCCCAGTCACCCAGACGTTCGTACTTGTTGGCATTGGCCGCGTACACGTCAAGGATGTGCTTGACGGTCTTGGTCAGGGTGGGCCAGCGGGG
>NZ_CALUWO010000012.1 GCF_944324505.1 uncultured Desulfovibrio sp. | reverse complement strand
TTCCCGGGCCGGCCCGCTCCACGGTGCTCCGCTCTTCGTTTGTCAATGCCTCCCGAAGGTCACTTGCCGTTTCCCCCCGGGCGCGAAGTGCGTTTATGCGCGCCTTTTGCGCAGGAGTCAAGCCTTTTTATCCAGTTTTTCCGCACAATACTCTTTTTCTGCGCGCACCAGCTCCCGCATGGTCCTGTCGGCATCGGTGCGGCTGTTGTCCATGGCTGCTTCCCGTGGATTTTCAAAAAGGCGACCACGCTGCACCACGCCCTTGCCAAAGCGGGTGCGCAGGGTATCCAGCGCCCTGTCCAGACGCAGCCGTCGGGCCTCGCACTGCGGGTTGATGCCGTCATCCGCCCACGGCAGACCAGGCAGCATGCCCTGCCGCGGCGCCGGCGTATCAAAGCCGGAAACCCCCAGCCCGATGAGCCGCACAGGCTGGGGCAGCGGTTCGTCATGCAGCAGCGCACAGGCCAGCTCAAAAATGGTCTGCGTGGCACAGGTGGGGCCGGCAAGCGTTCGAGACCGCGTGATCTGGCGAAAATCCGCAAACTTGATCTTCAGGGTCACTGTACGGCCCTGCAGGCCATGACGCCGCAGCGAGGCGCCGACCCGTTCCGCATGTCCCAGCAGCATCTTCTGCAGGAAATTCCTGTCGCGGGTATCCTGGGCAAAGGTGGTTTCCGCGCTTTCGCTCTTGGGGGCATGCACCGGGCATACCGGCCTGTCGTCCTGCCCATGGGCACGCCGCAGGAGGTCCAGGCCCCATTTGCCGAAGTGCTGCTGCATGAACTGCGGGCTGTATCGCCGCAGCTGCTCCACCCGGCTGATGCCCAGGGCGTTCAGGCTGCGCACCATCTGCCTGCCCACGCCGGGCAGCTTGCCCACGTCCAGCGGCAGCAGAAAGGCATCCACCTGCTCAGGCAGCAGAATGAACAGCCCATCGGGCTTGTTGACTTCCGAACACATCTTGGCCAGGAACTTGACCGGCGCGGCGCCCACCGAACAGGTCAGGCCGCCGGTGACTTCTGCCACGCGGGCCTTGATGGCAGGCAGGAACTGTTCCAGCGGCCCGAAAAGCCGCTCCAGCCCCGTGGCATCCAGATAGGCCTCATCCACGCTGGCCGGCTCCACCACGGGCGAGAATTCGCGCAGGGCAGCCATGATCTGCCGCGAAACAGCCACATAGCGGGCCATGTGCCCCCGAAGGAAAATGCCCTGTGGGCACAGACGGCGGGCCGTGGCCACGGGCATGGCCGAACGCACGCCATAGACCCGCGCCTCATAGGAGGCCGTGGAGACCACGCCGCGCCGGCCGCCCCCGATGATCACCGGCCTGCCCCGCAGCGACGGGTCATCGCGCTGTTCCACAGAGGCAAAAAAGGCGTCCATGTCCAGATGCACGATCATGTGTCATGCTCCTGGGAGCACGGCTCAGCGCCCGCCGTCATCCGGCGGCGTCGGCGTCGGCTCGTCCTCCGTGGCCGGCCCCTTGTCGGGATACTGCCAGCGCGCCCGCAAGCGGTCACGCTCGGCATCCACCAGGGCCGGGGCGGCTCCCAGCTCCCGCAGCAGGGCCGAAGACAGGGCCAGCGCCACCTCCCCTTCGCCGCTGAAAGCGTCCTGCACGCCCAGACTGCGCAGGGTGCGGGCCTGGCTCAGGTAGGCGGTATGCGCCCAGATGCGCACCGTGGGATTGATGCTGCGGGCAATGGCAATGACCTCCTCCGCCGGAATACCGGGAGCGGTGAGCAGCAGGGCCGCTGCCCTGGCAAGGCCGGCCTGCATCAGGACCTCGGCCTGGGTGGCATTGCCGTGCAGGGCGCGCACGCCCTCCTTCCGCAGCTGGCGCACGGTATCAATATTGGCTTCTATGACCACGGGCCGCAGCCGGAAATCCTCCAGCACCTGGCAGACTGCCTGCCCCGTGGGACCGTAGCCTACCACAATGACCGGGTCCTGAAGGTCCTCGTCGCCAGCGTTGCCGGCAGCCTCGGACGATGCCGTCCGGCCGCGCTCCAGCCAGCGGGAGAGCCGTTCCAGCTGGGAAAACAGCAGAGGATTGAGCGTGATGGACAGCATGGCCGCCGGAATGACGGCATTGCTCACCTCCGGCCCGAACAGGCCGTAGCTGGCTCCCACCCCTGTGAGGATGAAGGTGAATTCACCGATCTGCCCCAGGGAAAGCCCCACGGCCAGCGCCTCGCGCGGCGAACGGCCGAACACGCGGCAGACGGCAAAGGCTGTCACGGGCTTGACCAGCACAATAACGGCAAGGGTCATGAGCATGAGGGGCCAGGCATCCGCCAGGGCCAGCGGATTGAAGAGCATGCCCACGGAAACAAAGAAGAGCACGGCAAAGGCATCCCGCAGGGGCAGGGCCTCGGCAGCTGCCCGGGCACTGAAGTCCGACTGCCCCACCACCATGCCGGCCAGAAAGGCACCCAGCGCCATGGAGGCATCAAACAGCAGGGCCGCCCCCACGGCAATGCCCAGCGCCAGGGCCAGCACGGCCAGGGTAAACAGGTCGCGGGTACCCGTGCGGGCCACCCAGCCCAGCAGCAGCGGAATGAGCTTCTGGCCGGCCACCAGCATGAAGGCCGTGAGGCCCGCCAGCTTGAGCACGATCAGGCCCAGCACGCCCCAGAGCGATCCGGCCTGCGGCGCCAGCAGCGAGGGCAGCAGCACCAGCAGCAGGATGGTGAACAGGTCCTCGACCACCAGCCAGCCCAGGGCCACATGACCGGTGCGGGTATGCAGCAGGCCCTTGTCGCCCATGACGCGCGTCAGCACCACGGTACTGGCCACGGAAACGGACATGCCAAACACCAGACCGGGCAGCAGTGCGCCCCCCCAGAGGAGAAAAACCCCGGCCCCGGCCAGGGTGGCCACCCCGATCTGAAGCACGGCGCCGCTGACGGCAATATGCCGCACAGCCAGCAGATCCTTGAGATGAAAATGCAGCCCCACCCCGAACATGAGCAGGATGATGCCCATTTCCGCGCACTGGGAGGCCGTGGCCGCATCCGCCACAAAGCCCGGTGAATACGGCCCCACCAGCACCCCGGCCAGAAGATAGCCCACCAGGGGCGACAGGCGCAGCTTCTGCGTGACAAAGCCCAGCACCGTGGCTGCCGTGAGGCCGCCGGCCAGGGTCAGAATGAGATTGATGTCGTGGGGCATGCTCATGACGAACCTCGCGGGGGCCTGTGCTCAGCGGCCGGACGGACCAGGCAGCCACTGCGCCCAGACCGAACGCCGCCGCGGACCATCGCCCTCGCAGAGGTAGATGGCCTGCCAGGTGCCCAGTTGCAGGGCGCCGTCCTCCACCAGCACCAGAAGAGAGGGGCCGTGCAGGGTGCACTTGATGTGCGCATCGCTGTTACCCTCGGCATGGGTAAAGGCAGCGTCCTGCGGCACAAGACGGTCAAAAAAGCCCACCATGTCACGGCAGACATGAGGGTCAGCGCCTTCATTGATGGTCAGCCCGCAGGTGGTGTGCGGACAGAACAGGGCCAGCGCCCCGCTGCGCGCACCGGGGAACTCTTCCAGCACCCGGCGCAGGGCCTGTCTGACATCAGCGGTGATATTGTACATGCCGCTGCGGGCCGTGGTCGCCACGTGAAAGACAAGCATGGAACCTCCCCTCCTGCAGGAAGCGCCTTCCTGCCGTTGCAAATGCGGAAGCTCCTGGCAGGGAAGGATGGGGCGGGGCGCCTTCCGTCCCCCCGGGGCAGGCGGGCCGGCGAACCGGCCCATTGCGAAAAAAGGGCCTCAGCCCAGCACGCGGAAATAGACGGCAGGCTCGCGCAGCATGCCCCTGTCCAGGGTATGCTGAAGGGCGCGGCTCATGGCCTTTTCGGTGGTTTCGTGCGTCATGAAGACCAGCGGCACGCCGTGGCCCTCCTCGTCGGACTTCTGGATGACCTGCGCCATGCTGATGCCCTCTTCGGCCATGCAGCCGGCCAGATCGCGCAGCACACCGGGCGCATCGTCCACCATGAGGCGCACATAGT
Source organism: uncultured Desulfovibrio sp. (assembly GCF_944324505.1). Lineage (NCBI taxonomy): Bacteria > Pseudomonadati > Thermodesulfobacteriota > Desulfovibrionia > Desulfovibrionales > Desulfovibrionaceae > Desulfovibrio > uncultured Desulfovibrio sp. The sequence continues at coordinate 23,377 of NZ_CALUWO010000012.1, read as the reverse complement.
AGCAGGAACGCCATTCCGCCGGAGGCACCACCTCGGCCGTTTCCAGCCTGTCGCCGACAAAGCCCGTATTGTTGGGGCGCTCGTCGCGCGCCACGGCCACCAGATCGGCCAGCACGGCGCCGGCCGTGGGCAGATCTCCCGCCCCGCGCCCGTGAAAGAAGAGCGAGCCGGCGGCATTGCCCTCCACCCGCACGGCATTGTACACGCCACCCACGCGGGCCAGCAGCAGGGTATGATGCACCAGCGCCGGGAAAACGCCCGCCTCCAGGCGCGGCGCCCGTCCGTCCTGCGTGGCGCACTGCCGTGCCTGGGCAATGAGCTTGATGCGATAGCCGAATTCGCGGGCCAGGCGGATGTCCATGCTGGACAGGCCGCGGATGCCGCGCACGGGCATGGCCGTAAAGGGATAGGCCACCCCGTAGGCCAGCTGAATGAGGATGGTCAGCTTGTGGGCAGCGTCATGCCCGTCGATGTCCAGGGTGGGATCAGCCTCGGCATAGCCCAGTTCCTGGGCCTGCCGCAGAGCCACATTGAAGTCCAGGCCGCTGCTGGTCATCTCGGAAAGAATATAGTTGCTCGTGCCGTTGAGAATGCCCATGAGCGTGGAAATACGATTGCCGGTCAGGCTTTCCTTGAGGGCCGCCACCACCGGAATGGCGCCGGCCACGCTGGCCTCATAGCGCAGGATGCGGCCCAGCCTTCCGGCCTTTTCCAGCAGGGCAATGCCCTTTTCCGCCAGCAGAGCCTTGTTGGCCGTGACAATGTGCTTGCCCTTGTCCAGCGCCCGGTCAATGATGCTGCCGGCGGCCTCGATGCCGCCCATGAGTTCCACCAGCACGTCGATTTCGGGATCATCCGTCAGGTCCGCCGGATTGGTGGTCAGCTGCGCCCCCCGCGGCAGGGCCACGCTGCGGGCCTTGCCGGCATTGCGCACCAGCACCTTTTTCACCACCATGTCCCGCCCGGTACGCTGGCGGATGAGGTCGGCATTCTCTTCCAGAAGGCGGGCAAGACCGCCACCCACGGTACCGAAGCCGGCCAGACCGATGACCAGCGGCTTGCTGCACTGTTCCGTCATTATATTTGTACTCCAGGGGCGGCGCTCCGCCGCATTGCGTCAGGCCACCACAGGACACCACGTCCGGCCTGCCGGACTATACCTTAGCCAGCCCTGCGGCCCCTTGTAAAGGCCCCTTTACCAGCCGGCACCTTGTGGGATATGCTGAAACGCCTGTTCCCAGTGTCCGGCACACGGCCCCTCTCTTTGTTTTTTGCCGAGGAATCCATGGAAGATCATATCCGCTTTGATGATGCCCGCCAGGAACTGCACCTGCTGGACCAGCGTCTGCTGCCCACGGAAGAACGCATCGTTGTCTGCCGCACGGTTGCGGAGGTCATTGCTGCCCTCAGGACCATGGTCGTGCGCGGCGCGCCGGCCATCGGCGTGACCGCCGGCTTCGGCGCCGTGCTGGCGCTGGCCCGCCTGGTGGAGCAGGCCCCCGGCACGCCCTGGCAGACCGCCTATGCCCAGGCCCTGGACCTGCTGGCCCATGCCCGGCCCACGGCCGTGAATCTGCACTGGGCCGTGGAGCGCATGCGCCGCTGCTGGCAGCAGCATTCCCAGCTTTCCGCTGCCGAGCTGCTGCCCAGAATGCTGGACGAGGCCCACGCCATGCAGCGCGAGGATGTGGCCACCTGCCGCGCCCTGGGGCAGGCGGGGCAGCATGTGCTGGCCGACGGCCAGACCGTCATGACCCACTGCAATGCCGGGGCACTGGCCACAGCGGGCTACGGCACGGCCCTGGGCGTCATCCGCGCCGCCGTGGAGGCCGGCAAGCACATCCGGGTCATTGCCAACGAAACCCGCCCCTTTCTGCAGGGGGCGCGCCTCACCGCCTGGGAACTGCAACGCGACCACATTCCCGTTACCGTGGCCTGCGACAATGCCTGCGCCCTGCTCATGGGCCGGGGCATGGTGGATGCCGTGGTGGTGGGGGCCGATCGCATCGCTGCCAATGGCGATACGGCCAACAAGATCGGCACCTGCGGCGTGGCCATGCTGGCGCAGGCCTTTGCCATTCCCTTCTACGTGGCTGCTCCCCTCTCCACCATTGATGTGCAGACTGCCGACGGCAGCGCCATTCCCATCGAGGAGCGCCCGGCCGATGAAGTACGCCAGCTGGGTGGCCGGCCGGTCTGCCCCGAGGGCGTGCCCGTCTACAATTTTGCCTTCGATGTGACCCCCGCACGGTATATCACTGGCATTATCACGGAAAAAGGCATACTACAGCCGCCGTTCACGGCATCCATAGCCGCGGCGCTGTCCGCCCGTGCCTGATACCCCCCTGAAGGGGCGCCCAGACGGACCGCCTTTTTCAGAAGGAGAGCCTATGAAAGAACTTACCCTGCTTGTTGACAAGACCAGCCTTCCCCCGGAATACCGGGACGGTACCCCCACCGATGTAGCCCACTGGAACCGCTGGGACGTGCCCGAAGGCCAGTTTTCCATTCCCTCGCTCATGCACAGTCAGCTCAGGGCCATCCGGGACGAGCATATGCGCTGGGCCTATGACATGGGCCGCATGTCCATTTCCGGCTGGCAGCTGCACACGCACCTCAAGGCCGGCGAAACCCTGTCCATGTGGTGGTGCTCCCTGCTGTACGAGCGTCACCCCAAGATGACGCCCGCCCTGTACGACGTCTATAAGCTGCGCGCCCTGGAAAAGCTGCTTGACCAGGGCAAGTACACCATCCTGCGCCTTTCCGGCGGGGATGCGCGCCTGCGCCACACCCTGGCCATCTACTGCCGCACCACGGGGCGCATGTTTGTGGAATTTCACGATCCCAATACGCCCAGGGAAGAAAAGTCCCGCCTGCGCCGGCTGTATGATGCCTGTCCCACGGTGCTGCGTGCTGTGGCACGCTATGCGCACTGGTGGTGGACCGTGCGCCGCCAGCTGCCCTATGTGGCCAGAAAGTCCCACTATTCCCTGCCGGCCGCTCCGGGAAAATCGGCCACCATTGCCACCTATTTTCCCAATATCGACATGAATGCCGCCAGGGAGGGGCGCTTCCGCTCCCGCTACTGGGAAACGCTGCACGATGTGCTCAATCCCAATGCCGACGCCCCCGACCGGCCGTGGATCCGCTGGCTGTTCGTGCGCTTTCCCTCGCCGGAAATTTCCTTCAAGGACTGCATCCGCCTGCGCAAGCGCTTCCAGCAGCAGCAGAAGGACGGGGTTTCCTTCCACTATCTGGAAGAATTCCTTTCCTTCCGTGATCTGGTGGCCGCCTGGCGCCGGCACCTGCGCCTGACCTGGCGCAGCTTCCGCCTGGAGCGCTATGTGCGCCAGGCCTTCCGCTTTGCCGGCTCCCGCATGAACTTCTGGGATTATCTGAAGGGCGACTGGGCCGAATCCTTCCGGGGCTGGCGCGGTCTGGAACGCTGCCTGCAATACCGCGGCATCCGTAACTACATCCGCCTGGTGGGCATGCAGGAATGGTATGCCTTTCCGCTGGAAAACTGCCCCTGGGAGCGCATGTTCACCCACGGCGCCCACGAGGCCCGCAATCTCAACGGCTCCGGCCCGGTCTATGGCGCCCAGCACTCCACCATCCGGCCCACGGACTTCCGCTATTTTGATGACCCGCGCACCTTTGCCACGCCGGACTGCAATCTGTTCCAGCCCGACAAGGTCTGCGCCAACGGTTCCGGCGCCAGCCGCCAGTGGCTGGACAACGGCCTGCCTGAAGACCGGCTGGAAGTGGTGGAGGCCCTGCGCTACATCTATCTTGCCGATGAAAAGCCCCTGCCCTCCACCGGCGAAAAGCCCCGGCGCCTGCTGGTGGTCACCAGCTTCTTTGAAGATGAAACCCGCGACCATCTGCGTCTGCTGGCCCGTGCCCTGCAGGAAGGGCTGCTTGACGGCTATGACATTGTCATCAAGCCCCACCCCTACCTGAGCGTGACGGACATGCTGCAGGAACTGCTGGGCGACAAGGCCAGCGCCGTCAGCGTGGTGGACGGCAAGATTCAGGACCAGCTGCTGCCCGGCACGCAGGTCTGGGCTTCCAATTCCACCACCGTGGCCCTGGAAGCCACCCTGCGGGGTCTGCCGGTCATGGTCATGTGGCCGGATGACAATTTTGATCTCTGCCCCCTGCAGGATGTGGAGGGTCTCCAGCGCACCGGTTCGCTGGACGAGGTGCGGGCTGCCCTGGCCGATCCGCACGTCGTGCAGCTGCCGGCCAAGTATCTGGAGCTGGACCGCGCCCTGCCGCGCTGGCGTCACCTGCTGGAGCCGGACCATGAACGCGCCTGACAGATCCGCGGAGGACCTGCGCCAAGAAGTGGCCCCGCTGGTGCATGAGGCCTACTGGGAAAAACGCCTGAACTGTGCGCTCATTTCCCTGACGCTCCTCGGCCGTCTTTTTGACGTACCCGTGGAGGCCCCCGTACTGGCCGCCGCTGGCGGCCTCAACGGCGCGGGGCGCTTTCAGGCCCAGTGCGGTCTGGTGGAAGGTCCCATGATGTTTCTGGGCCTGCTGGGCGCACGGCACGGCCTGAATCACAAGGCCGTGGGCAAATGGTGCTACCGCTATGCCGACAGCTTCCAGCAACGCTTCGGCTCCCTGAACTGCCGGGTGCTGCGCGGTGGCCCCTTCTCGCCGCAGGACAAGCCCTATGCCTGCGAAGGCCTCACCGTGGACAGCATCTGCCATGCCTACGCCGTTGTGCAGACCCTGCTGCGCGAACATGCCCAGAACGCCTAACCCGCACTGACAGCAACACAGAAAAGGGAGGTCCCGGGACCTCCCTTTTCTTTTTTTTTACAGCCGCGGCCCCGCGTCAGGCCGCTGCGGCCATGCGGCCGGCCATTGCGCCGCCACGCATCAGACCATGGCCGTGCCCAGAAAAATGGCGTGCATGGCAGACACCAGCCCCACAAAGACCTGCTCGCCCCGGCCATGCAGGCCCCGCCCTGCCCAGCTCATGCCCAGTCCGTTCCGCGGGCAGACCGCAAGACAGTCCCGGCACAGCGTGCAGGACAGGCCGGGCTGACCGGCCCGCAAGCGGGCCATGTCCAGCGCGCCATAGCGGCAGGCCCGGGTGCAGGCGCCGCAGAAAACGCAGTGCTCCGTGCGCCGGATGCGCCAGGGCGAAAGACGCCCCAGCAGGCAGACCAGCAAGCCCAGCGGACAGATCATGGTACAGTAGACGGCATTCCCGCGCCGCCGGCTCCAGAACAGGGCCGCCGGCACCAGCAGCAGTCCCAGCAGGATGCCCCCCGCCACAGCTAGAAAGAGCGGCGCCCCCGTCAGCCGCAGCAGCAGCGCCGTCCCGCAGGTCAGCCCAAGCGACAGCACCCGCCAGCGCAGGGGATGCGGATGCGCCAGCGGCCGGCGCGTGGAGGCGGCCAGAGCATCCCAGGAACCAAAGTAGCACAGATGGCTGCACCAGGCCGTTCCTGCCAGCAGCACGGAAAGCAGGAGCAGCACCAGCATGAAGCCGGCCTCTCCCCGGTAGAGAGCGCCGCCGATGATGACGCCGGGCACCGGGATATGCGGCTCCCCGCTCATGTACAGCAGCGTATGCCCGGAGGCCGCCAGGGCAAACTGTCCGAAAAAGACCAGCGAAAACAGGCACCAGATGCGCCGCCGCCGGACCGGCGCCCGGCGGTGATCCCGCAGCCAACCGCAGACCAGCGCGCCCCAGATGGCCACCCCGCCCACCTGCACCAGACCGGCTCCCGGCAGCAGCCGTTCCGCCAGCAGCAGCCGGGGTGCGGTCAGCAGCAGAGGCAGCAGCACGGCCAGCACGGCAAAAAAGACCAGAGCCTGTGCGCACGCATGCCCCCGCTCTCGGACAAACCAGCGCCGGCCGGCGCGTCCCCAGACCAGCAGCGCCACCCCCAGGGTCATCACGGCCACCGCCGTCAGAATGCAGGCAAGCCGCAGCCATGGCATTTCCATGATGATGCGCAGCTGCACCAGCCGTCCCGCCGTAAAGAACCACCGGCCCGCCAGCGCCAGAAGCAGCACCACGGTAACGGGCCGCATCCAGGCTGCCCGGCGCAGGCAGAGCAGGCCCCACAGCAGGCAGAACAGCAGCGCGCCGCCCTCACCGGCCCGCCACAGATGCGCCCCGGCCAGCAGCCATGCCAGGGGCAGCCCCAGGGCAAGCAGCCAGCCGTCCAGGCGTCTGCCCCGTGCGCGTTCAGAACATTGTGTCATGCGTCCTCCTCTGTTCACCTGTCCTGCATTGCTGCCGCTGCCGCCATGCGGGCGGCCTCAGGCCCGCCCGTCCCGCAGATGCCGCAGCAGGCTCAGGCGCCGTTTCAGGCGCACGGGCCATCCCCTCACCAGGCAGGCCCCCACCAGTCCGGCCCAGCGCTCCGCACGGGAAAACAGCACGGCCATTGCCAGCAGCAACAAGGCGCCCGTCAGGCAGGGCACCAGCACATAGAGCAGGCCCAGCTGCCGGATGCCCTCCCCGCCAGTCACGGCAATGAGTGCCGTGGCGCCTCCCGGGGGATGCAGGGTGCCCGTGGCGCTCATGAGCGCAATGGCCGTACCCACGGCCAGACCGGATGCCAGCCACGGCGTATCCCCCAGCAGACTGGCGCAAAGCACCCCCACCAGGGCAGAAAGCACATGCCCGCCAATGACATTGCGCGCCCGCGCCAGCGGACTGGACGGCGCTCCGAAAACCAGCACGGCAGACGCGCCGAACGAACCGATGAGCAGCGGCAGCCCCATGGGACTGCCCATGCGGCTGTCCAGCAGCGCCATGACGGCCAGGGCCAGACTGCTGCCCAGCCACATGCCGGGCAGCCCCATGCCGTTGGTACCGCCCGTTCCCCGCAGCCTGCGCTGCCAGCCTTTTGCACATGCACCCATATGGCTCCCTCCCTGCGTCACATGACATTACCGCATGAAGCTGCCATACGGGGCGCGGACCGGCCGTGATTGCGCGCATGCTTTTTCTCCCTGCGCCGCCCGGAACGCAGAAAGGCGCGACTGCGGCACGTCGCGCCTTTCCCTGCATGATAATGATGGACGGGGTCCGTCAGGTCCCCCGGTTTGCGCTGGCCGCCCGGGAGAACTGCGGAGCATGCCGCTGCTAGCGGCGCATCAGGCCCAGCCGCTTGACCACGGCATCGGCGCCCAGGCGGGCAAATTCGGCCACATCCTTGCCGCTGCGGGCATCTTCAGGCAGCAGCAGTTCGGGGGCATTGGCCAGCGCGGGGTCCGGCGTAATGCCGTAGGCTTCGGGGAAGCTGTTGCTGAAGTACATGGACTGGAAGCCGGAGAACTTGAGGGCATGCGCCGTGGCATCCAGCACGGCATGCTCGTTGCTGTTCATGCCGCCCTGGGCCGCCACCTTGCGCAGGCCGGCCAGACATTCGCCCCCCTGCGTGCAGGCAATGTGTCCATGCCGGTTGCCAATGATCATGGCGTCCATGATTTCCTGCTCGCTGACCTGCACCACCTGGAAGGCCTTTTCGCCGCCCACTTCCACAAAGCGCTGCGCCAGGCGCTGCACGCGCGGGAAGGACACGGGATTGCCGATCATGGCGGCCTGGGCCACGCTGGGCTTGACGGTCACCGGATGCCATTGGCGCTGTCCTTCGGGAGCGGCATAATAGCGGTATACCGGGTCGGCATGCTCGGACTGCACGCCAAAAATACGGGGCAGACGGCTGATGATGCCCAGTTCGTGCATCTTGAGGAAACCGGACATGATGGCCGTCACATTGCCGGCATTGCCGATGGGCACAAAGAGGCACAGGCCGTCCACATCCCAGTTGTACCACTGGGCCGTTTCATAGGCATAGGACTCCTGCCCCACAATGCGCCAGCTGTTCTTGGAGTTGAGCAGGGCCACGCGGTAGTTTTCGGCCAGCAGCTCCACCACCTTCATGCAGTCGTCAAAGACGCCCGGCAGTTCCAGCACCGTGGCGCCGCTGCCCAGGGGCTGCGAGAGCTGCTGCGGGGTGACCTTGCCGTGCGGCAGCAGCACCACGCTCTTGAGGGGAGCGCCCACATAGGAGGCATACAGGGCCGCCGCCGCCGAGGTATCCCCCGTGGAGGCGCAGACCGTGAGCACCTCGTCCCACTGATTGCGACGGCAGAGCCACTTCAGATAGCTGAAGGCGCAGGCCATGCCGCGGTCCTTGAAGGAGGCGCTGGGATTCTGGCCGTCGTTCTTGTAGGCAAAGGGCAGGCCCACCAGGTCACGCAGGGGAGCGGCTGCCTCCACAATGGGCGTGATGCCTTCGCCCAGAAAGACGATGTCTTCCTCATCCATGAGCGGGGCCATGAGTTCGTAATAGCGGAAGATGCCGCGCAGGGCCGTGCTGCGGGTCGCTGCGCGGGCATCAAAAAGATCGCGCCAGGCCTGGCCGCTGGTGGCCTTCAGGCTGGCAAAATCCGTATTTTCCAGAAGAAAGACCCCGCCGCACTGCGGACAGGTATACAGCAGGTCATCGGCGGGAAAGCGGGAACCGCAGGAAAGGCAGACATACTCCATCTTTCCGCGATACGCGGGAAAATCGCTGGTGGACACGAAAAACTCCTTGTCAGGAAGGTTAGCAAAGCAGCAGAAACCTTAGCCTGCCCGGCGGCCTTTGTCGAGAATGCAGGCTTTGCCCTGCCGGCGCGCAGGCGCCCCATCCCCCCAAAAGGCAGCAAGGCCCCCGCCTGTGGCGAGAGCCTTGCCTCGGACGTGCCTTGCCGCACGCTGTACAAAAACGCGCTAGCCCTTCTTGCCGCAGGGGCACTGCCACGGCTTTTCCGTACCGGCGCGCAGGCGCTCGATATTTTCACGATGCCGGTAAACCACCAGCAGCCAGATGGCCAGCGCCGGGGCCAGCCAGATGCCCTGTCCCGTGAGCAGCAGCCCCAGGGGCAGCACCGTAACGAGGGTCAGCGACCCCAGCGACACATAGCCGGTGCGCCAGATGACCAGCACGCAGAGCACGCAAGCCACCAGCAGGGGCCAGAAGGCCAGGGGCAGAAAAACGCCGATGGTGGTTGCCACGGCCTTGCCGCCGCGGAAGCCCATGAAGCAGGAAAAGGCATGACCGGCCACGGCCGCCAGAGCCACCAGGCCCACGCCCACGGGTTCCACGCCCAGGGCCAGGGCCAGACACACGGGCAGGGTGCCCTTGAGCACATCGCAGACCAGGGTCAGCACGCCCCACTGCACGCCGCACAGGCGGGCCACATTGGTGGCGCCGGTATTGCCGCTGCCGGACGTGCGCGGATCAACATGGCAGAAAAAGCGGGCAATGAGGAGGCCCCAGGGAGCGGAGCCGGCCACATAGGCCAGAACAAGACACAGCAGAAATTCCATGATCTCTCCTTCGGCGCATCAGCTTTCGGCCGTGCGCGCTTCTATGATGGTGATTTCGTTATACAGCGGGTGCACCCGCCCCAGGCGCACCTCCACCGGCGTCCCGGGGCAGGTGCGTTCGTCAAAGAGTCTGCGCTTGCCGCGCACAAAAAGCCCCTGCTCCGGCAGGCTCACACTGGCAAAGACATCGTTTTCCTCGGTGATGACGCCGGGCCACCACACGCGGTCGCCATGCTGCCGGAAGTAGAGCAGCTTCCAGTAGCGGGGCCGGAAGCGCTGCACCTGGCCGGCGGCATCCAGCGCCGTATGGAGATGCAGCAGCAGGCTTTCCAGGCTTTCCGCATCCCAGCGGGGCGCACCGTGCAGCAGATAATGAACAAGCTGCGCCTCATTGACAAGATCGGGATAGCGGCGCAGCGGCGATGTCACGGGCGCATAGCGCGACAGGCCCAGGGCCGCATGGGGCCGGGCCTGCACCTCCAGGGCGGAGGGAGCCAGCGCCCGCAGGATGCGGGTCATGTCCTCGGGGCGGGTCCAGACGCCGGCATATTCGCGCGGCAGGGCCACATCCTGGGTGCGGTGCAGCATGGGCAGGGCGCGTTCCTCTGCCCACTGGGCCACAGAGGCCGAGGCCAGGATCATCATTTCCGCCACCATGGGCTGGGTATCCGGGCAGGGTTCGCCGGGCAGGATGTGCACCACGGTCTGCGCCCCCTCCCCTTCCAGATGAATGACCGGTTCCGGCCGGTCCATGATCACGGCTCCGCTGCGGATGCGCGCCGCCTGCCGGGCACGCTCGAAGGCATGCGCCAGCAGCAGCATGTCGGCAAAGGGCGCGGCAGGATTTTCCGGCAGGGGATGCCCCGCCTTCCCGGCGTCCAGCACCGTCTGCGTATCCGTATAGCTCAGGTTGGCAGCCAGGCGGACCCGGGCCGTAAACAGCTCGCAGGGGGCGGCGTTGCCGTCCGCATCCACGGCCACGCGCACGCAGAAGGCCGGGCGTGCCTGCCCCGCCACCAGCGAAAAGACATCCGTACCCAGCCGTTCGGGCAGCATGTGGCAGTTTCCTTCCGGCAGGTAGATGCTGGTGCCTCGCCGCAGGATGTGCTTGTCCAGCGGTGAACCGAAGGGCCAGCACAGGGCCGGATAGGCCAGGGCCAGGGTCAGCACAAAGCCGCCGTCCGCTCCCTTTTCCAGAAAAAAGGCATCGTCCACATCGCGGGTGGTGGCGCTGTCGATGCTGATGAAGGGCAGGTCGCAGTCCGGCAGGGGCAGCTCGCGGCTCTGCTGTTCCAGGGCCTGCACCTCGTCGGCCCAGGGCTGCCACCAGGTGTCCCCGGCCTCGTAGCCGGCGCGGTCAAGCCAGAAATTGTAGTGTGCGGGCACCTGCTCCCAAGCGGTGAGCAGTTGCAGGGGCAGATGCGGCACATCCGGCAGCCCCTTGGACAGCATGCGCCAGAGGGTTTCGTACTCCTGCCCGTCAGGATCGGCCATGCGGGAAAAAAGCAGCGTCCGCAGGCGCTGGGCCACGTCCGGAGCGGGCCACTCCGCCGACGGTCCCCCATCGGCAGGACAGGGCGGCAGGCTGCGCTTTTTGCAGGCCACATCCCAGAGCAGGCGAAGAAAGGCGGCTCCCCCGCTGATGAGGGCTTCGCGTTCCTCGCGCTCCTTCTGCTCCTGAAGGCGACGCGCCACGGTTTCCGCATCGAATATCTGAAACAGCGGCGGCTGAAAGCGGAAATGGCTCCGGCAGGCCAGCAGGGCGCGCCCGTGGGCGGCAATGCTGTCCACATCGGGGTCCGTGCCGGAAAGTTCCGCAAACCAGCGGGCCGGCGCCTCCTCCACTTCGCCCTGAGCCATTTCCCACAGGTCCTGCACGGCCACGGCGGCAGCCAGGCTTTCCCGGCGGCGGCGGCAATCCTCCAGCAGGCGCACGGCCTCTTCCCGGCCGGGAAGCGGCCCGGGCAGCTGCGGCCCGGACCACGGCAGCAGGCGGGACGCTGCCAGGCGCATTTCGCGACGGTTGGGCAGCAGCAGGCGCAGCCTGCCGCCGGACTCTTCCGTAACAAGGGCAATGTGCACGGCATTGCCTTCCAGAAATTCCACTATGCAGCCCGTGCTGGGATACTGCACGCATTCAGCCATACCTTACTCCCGATCCTGAAGCGCAGCCCGGCGGGCCGCTTTTGCGGCGGCCATTATTCCGCCATTGGCTCCGTCTGGCAAGAGGCGGTGTTCCCTCGCTGCGGGGCTGCCGTATGCTTTGACGCAGCGGCACGATACGGCTATGATGGCTCCCTCTCCTATCTCGAAGCCGCCCCGAAAGGGCAAAGGATGGACATGAGCATCATTTACCAGACCAGCGGCAGCCGGCCGCTGCCCTTGCAGGATGTGGAACAGCCCCAGCTGTATCGGGATCTCTTCCCCTATACGAACATCTGCCGCACCTCCTTTGACGATGTACTGCTCGCCCCCCGACCGGCCGAGCAGATGCGCATCACGGACACCACCTTCCGTGACGGCCAGCAGGCCCGCCCGCCGTATACGGTAAAGCAGGTGGCCAAGATGTTCGACTTCCTGCATCGTCTGGGCGGCAAGAGCGGCCTCATCACCGGGTCGGAATTTTTCCTGTATTCGGCCAAGGACCGCAAGTGCATCGATGTCTGCCGGGCGCGGGGCTACCGCTTTCCCCGGGTCACGGCCTGGATACGCGCCAACAAGGATGACCTCAAGCTGGCCCGCGACATGGAATTTGACGAAACCGGCATGCTGACCAGCGTGTCGGACTATCACATCTTCCTCAAGCTGGGCAAAACCCGCCGCCAGGCCATGGACATGTACGTCAAGCTGGCCGAACAGGCGCTGGACTGGGGCATCATTCCCCGCTGCCACTTTGAGGACGTGACCCGTGCCGATATCTACGGCTTCTGCCTGCCCCTGGCCCAGCGCCTCATGGAGCTGGCGCGCCAGAGCGGCATGCCCGTGAAGATCCGCCTGTGCGACACCATGGGCTACGGCGTGCCCTATACCGGCGCCGCCCTGCCCCGTTCGGTGCAGCGCATTGTGCGCGCCTTTACCGACGAGGCCGGCGTGCCCGGCCAGTGGCTGGAATGGCACGGCCACAATGACTTCCACAAGGTGCTGGTCAACGGGGTCACGGCCTGGCTCTACGGCTGCGGCTCGGTGAACTGCACACTTTTCGGCTTTGGCGAGCGCACGGGCAATACCCCGCTGGAAGCCATGCTGGTGGAATATATCTCCCTCACGGGAGACGATGCCGCCGCCGATACCACCATTCTGGCCGAAGTGGCCGAATTCTTTGAAAAGGACCTCAACTACCGCATTCCCTACAACTATCCCTTTGTGGGGCGCGACTTCAATGCTACCAGCGCGGGCGTGCATGCCGACGGTCTGGCCAAGAACGAGGAAATCTACAATATCTTTGACACCACACGCCTGCTGGGACGCCCGGTGCCCATCACCATCACCGACAAGACGGGCCGCGCCGGCGTGGCCTACTGGCTTAATGTCAATCTCAAGCTGCCGCCCGAAAAGCAGGTTTCCAAGAAGCATCCGGCCGTGGGCAAGATTTACGACGCCATCGTGGACCTGTACGAACACGGCCGCACCACCAGCATGTCCCATGAGGAAATGGAAGCCCTGGCCCAGAAGTTCATGCCGGAACTCTTCCATTCCGAATTCGACCATGTGAAGCAGCTGGCCGGCGACCTTGCCGGGCACCTCATCATTCGCCTGGCCCAGCAGCCCGATCTGCTGGACTTCGGCAAGAATGCCTGCGCCCGTCTGGACGCCTTTGCCCGCGAGTTCCCCTTCATCCAGTATCTGTATCTCACGGATACGGAAGGCAAGCTCAAGTGCTCCGCCATTACGGACCCGGCCTACAAGGAACGCTACGAGGCCCTGCCCATCGGCTATGACTTCTCGCAGCGCGAGTGGTTCACCGTGCCCACCCGCACCGGCGCCCTGCACATCATGGACGTGTACCAGTCGCAGTTCACCGGCAAGCTGGTCATCACCGTGTCCTGCGCCGTCACGGACGACAAGGACAATATCGTGGGCATTCTGGGTGCGGACATTCAGCTGGAACAGCTCATGCAGCGCGCCCAGTCCCTCAAGCAGGAAGTACACTCCGAAGAGGACGAATAGGGTCCCGTCACAAGACACACAGGGGGAGGGCAACCTCCCCCTTTTCTCTCACCCCAGGCTGCCTCACGGCAGCGGCGCTTCCGGACCGCAGACTTCCGGACACATGCGCGGAGTATGCCATGAAAAAGACTGTTTACTGGATAGAAGGCGACGGCATCGGCAAGGAAATCTGGCAGGCGGCACGCCCGATCATTGACGCGGCCCTGGCGGCCGTCTCCGAAGACCGCATCGAATGGGTGGAACTGCTGGCCGGCGAAAAGGCCAAGAAAGAGACGGGAGAATGGCTGCCCGAAGCCACCCTGACCACCCTGCGTGATGCCGAAGTGGCCATCAAGGGACCGCTGGGCACGCCCGTGGGCACGGGGCACCGCAGCCTCAATGTCACCCTGCGGCAGACGCTGGACCTGTATGCCTGCATCCGGCCCATCCGCCATTTCAGCGGTCTGGAAACGCCCATCAAGCATCCGGAAAAGGTCAATATGACCATTTTCCGCGAAAATACCGAAGATGTCTACGCGGGCATCGAATACGCCGCCCAGACGCCGGAAGCCAAAAAGCTCATCACCTTCCTGCGCGAGGAATTCGGCGTGACCAAGATCCGCGAGGATGCTGCTGTGGGCATCAAGCCCATGAGCGCCTTCGGTTCTTCCCGTCTGGTCCGTCGCGCCCTGCGCTACGCGCTGGCTACCGGACAGCCCAGCCTGACCCTTGTGCACAAGGGCAATATCATGAAATTCACGGAAGGGGGCTTCCGCCAGTGGGGCTATGATGTGGCCGCCACCGAGTTCGGCGACCAGACCTGCACCGAAAAGGAGGCCGTCCCCGGCCGCCTGATGGTCAAGGACCGCATTGCCGACGCCATGTTCCAGGAAGTGCTCCTGCATCCTGACCAGTACCACGTCATTGCCACGCCCAATCTCAACGGGGACTATCTCTCCGATGCGCTGGCCGCACAGGTGGGTGGTCTGGGCCTGGCCCCCGGCGTCAACATGTCCGATACCCTGGCCTTCTTTGAAGCCACCCACGGCACCGCGCCGGGCATTGCCGGCCAGGACAAGGCCAATCCCGGCAGCGTCATCCTGTGCGGTGCCCTCATGCTGGAGCACATGGGCTACCCCGCCGCGGCGGAACGTATCCGCACGGCCATGAGCACCGCCATTGCCGGCAGGGCCGTGACCGTGGACCTGGCCGACCAGGTTTCCGGCTCCCGCGTGGTGGGCTGCCGCCAGTTCGGCGAAATCATCGGCGCCAATCTCTGATTACCGCCACACTTCTGCTTGCCCAGGCGGCTCCGCCATCCGGCGGAGCCGCTGCATTTTGCCGCCCTGTCAACGCCCGCCCCTTCCTGTCCGCAGCGCATGCGGCGACGCGCCTGCATCACGCCCTGTCCCGCCACATCCCGATCCGGCACATCCCCCGGCACCTCCTCCGGGCAGCGCCGCCGCACGGCTGGCAATACCGCAGCCAGCATGCCCCGGTGCCTTCCGCCTGCCCGCATGAGCGTGCGTCTCGTGCTCTCCCTCACATGGCTTCGACAGCCTTTTCTTGGCATACTGACCTGTTTCTTTATGGCGTTCGCCAAAAAACACCGCTTTTGTCGCTCATATTATGGCGAAGCTGCGAGATGCCGCCAGGGAAATGGCTCTGCCGCAAAAAAAAAATGTGAAATATGGCACAAAATATTGACCTTTGCCACGGACCGGCCTAGGCTGTCTCTGCAATGGCCAAACAGCCAAAGGAGGCTCCCCATGTGGGATGAAAGCATGTACGATACCGTCAGGGAAATCAGAACGAAAACAACTACCTACCTGGGCGTAGGTGCGGTGGAAAAAATCGACGAGATCTTTGCCCAGTTCAAGGAAGAAGGCATTGCCTCCATTCTGTGCGTGACGGGCGGACATTCCTACAAGATTACCGGCGCCTGGGACAAGGTGGAAGCGGCGGCAGCCCGGCATGGCCTGCGGCTTGCCCTGTACAACAAGGTCACCCCCAATCCCACCACCGACAGTGTGGACGAGGCCACGGCGCTGGGGCGTGAGGCCGGCGCGGGCGCCGTGCTGTGCATCGGGGGCGGCAGCCCCATCGACTGCGGCAAGAGCGCGGCCATCCTGCTGGCCAATGCCGGCAAAACAGCAGAAGAACTCTATTGCTATGCCTTTACGCCCCGCAAGGCCCTGCCCATTGTGGCCATCAATCTCACGCACGGCACAGGCAGCGAGGTAAACCGCTTTGCCGTGGCCACCATCACCCGGCTCAACTACAAGCCCGCCATCGCCTATGACTGCCTCTATCCGCGCTATGCCATTGATGATCCGGCGCTCATGGGCGGCCTTTCCCCCAATCAGACGCGCTATGTCTCCATTGATGCGGTGAACCATGTGGTGGAGGCCGCCACCACCACCTGCTCCAACCCCTTTGCCATCATGCTGGCAGCGGAAACGGTGCGCCTGGTGCATGCCAACCTGCCGCGCATTCTGGCACACCCCGACGATCTGCGGGCGCGCTACGCCCTGGTCTACGCGGCCATGCTGGGCGGCACGGCCTTTGACAATGGCATGCTGCACTTGACCCACGCCCTGGAACATCCCCTCAGCGCGCTCAAGCCCACGCTGGCCCACGGTCTGGGACTGGCCATGCTGCTGCCCGCCGTCATCGAGGAATGCTACCCGGCCCGGCCGCAGGTGCTGGCCCATATTCTCAAGCCCATTGTACCGGGACTTGCCGGCATGCCGGATGAGGCCCCCAGAGTGGCACGCGCCGTGGAGCAGTGGCTTTTCGGGCTGGGCGTAACGGAAAAGCTCACGTCCGTGGGCTTCAGTGAAGCGGATGTGGCCCCCCTCTGTGACCTGGTGGAAAAGACGCCCTCGCTGGGGCTGCTGGTTTCTCTGGCACCCGTGGAGGGCAACCGCGAACGCGTGGCCCGCATCTACCGCAACTCGCTGGCCCCCATGGCCCGGCACTGAGGGCGCGGCATCTGCCCCGCGGCTCCGCCGCTAAGCGCTTTTGCACAGCACAGTGCCGGGAAGGGACCATGGGGGAACGGCTGTTCCTGGCCCCTTCCCGGCACGACACAACAGGAAAACGACCGCTCCCCCGGAGCCGCCTGACAGCGGCCTGCCGCGGGGCACGGTCCGTTTCCCTGGCCGGCACGTCGCTCCTCAGGTGCCGGTTGCCCCGTCCGCCGCTGGCGGACGGGGCCTTGTTGTTTTTGCAGGCTATGCTGCCATACCGGGGACAGGGGCGTATCCGCCCCTGACGGACGGCTGCGCCCCTGTCCCCGTGCTCCGCGGCAGCGGACGGCGTAAAATCAGAAGAGGTCTGTGGACATGTAGCGCTCGCCCGTATCACAGGCCAGCGTCACAATATTGCGGTCCCGCATGGCCGGACGGGCAGCCACACGCAGGGCGGCCACCACATTGGCCCCCGTGGAGATGCCCGCGCAGACCCCGCAGGCGCGCATGAGGCGCCGGGCCATGTCCTTGGCTTCTTCCGTGGAAACGGTCATGACGCCGTCCAGCAGCTCCCGGTCCAGAATGGGCGGAATGAAATTGGCGCCGATGCCCTGAATGCCGTGCTGGCCGGCCTGACCGCCGGAAAGCAGGGGCGATTCCGCCGGCTCCACCGCCAGGACCATCACATCCGTGCCGTTTTCCTTGAGATAGCGGCCAATGCCCGTGATGGAGGAACCGGACCCCACGCCGGCCACCAGCACATGCATGGTGCCCACGCTGTCATGAAAGATTTCCGGACCGGTGCTGCTGTAATGGGCTTCCACGGCCCAGGGGTTGGTAAACTGCCCCAGAATGAGGCCATTGCGTTCCTTCGCCAGCTTTTCGGCCATTCTGAGCGAACCTTCCATGCCCTCCGCCGCAGGCGTCAGCACCACCTCTGCGCCCATGGCGGCCAGCAGGCGGCGGCGCTCCACACTCATGGTTTCGGGCATGGTCAGCACGCACTTCAGCTTGCGCACAGAGGCCACCAGGGCCAGACCGATGCCCAGGTTACCGCTGGTGGCTTCCACCAGCGTGCCCCCCCGTACCAGGTCTCCACGGTCCAAGGCCCTGTCCACCATATGGAAGGCCACCCGGTCCTTGATGGAGCCGCCGGGATTGCGATTTTCCAGCTTGAGCCAGACCTTGCCGGGCAGGTCGGCACACAGGGGAGCAAGATGCAGCAGCGGCGTATTGCCGATACTTTGCAGAACGGTTGTGAGCATGAATGCCTCTCTGTCGTTTATTTCTCCCAAGATAGGCAAAAGCGCCGGCCTTGGCAATGCGCCGGGCCGTCCCCCCCCGGCCACGCGCCGTGCGCGGCTTGACAGGCGGGACGCACCTGCCTAGTCTGAAAGAAAGTAACCATACGGGCCTTGCCCCGCCGGATGATCCCCATCAAGGAGTCTTTCATGAAGCTGGTACGTCTCTGCCTTCTGGTCCTTGCCGTGGTTTCCCTTTCCCTGACCTGTCGTGCCCTTCCGGCCCAGGCCAAGGCTGACGTGGTGGAGCTGTATGCCCATGCCGTCATGACGGCCGATGTGGAGGCGCTGGAAAAGCTCCTTGCGCCCAACTACTGGCACATCAGCGCCAACGGCCATATTCAGGACAAGGAACACTTCCTTGACAGCCTCAAGAACAAGCGCCTGGTCATCAATCACCTGACCATTACCAATGTGCGCCGCTCCATCATCGGCAACAATGACCTGCTGACCGGTAACGGCATTCTGCGCGGCATGGCCGTTCCGCCCCTGCCCCAGGGGCTTATGCGCTATTCCCTGGTGCTGACCACTGTCAACGGCAAGGAACAGATCGTCCTTTTCCAGGCCACGCCCGTCGTGCCCTCGGAAACCTGCAAGGACGGCAACTGCGCCATCCGCTAGACCGTTTCCCATTCTGTCCCCATTGTTCACGGGCAGCCTTCGGGCTGCCCTTTCCGTATGAGAGTACACTGCCATGCGTTGTCCCCACTGCGGACGGGACCTGTCCGATGCGGCGGCCTTCTGCCCCGGCTGCGGGCATCCCTTTGATACCGTCATCATTACCGCTGTTGATCCCTATGCCAGCCCCAAGAGCCGGCTTGTGGCCCTGCTGCTCTGCTTTTTTCTGGGCATGACCGGCGCCCATCGCTTCTATGTGGGGCGGCCGCTTTCCGCCTGCCTCATGCTGCTGCTCTTTCTTGCCAGTCTGCTGCTGGCCCTGGTCTTCGTGGGCTATATCGGCCTGATGCTCGGCTATATCTGGGCCGTCATCGACGGCATCCTCATTCTGGTGGGTGCCTTCCGGGATGGCGACGGCCGTCGCGTTTCCTGCTGGACCTGACCCACGGATCGCCGGCAGGCGGCGGCCTTTCCGCCCCTGGCCGTGCGCGGCATGCCCTGCGACGGATACCGGGGCTGTCTGCCTGGGGCACACCCGAACGTGGCCTGACCCAAGTTCGAGAGGGTTCGAGCCTGGCCCGAACGTGGCCTGACCCAAGTCTGTCCCCGAGGCTGCCCGGCATCTGGCCCGGACCGGATTTCCGCCCCCCTTCGCGGCCCCAGTCCTACCGGTACGCCCGCAGCCTGAAACAGCCCGCAGCCCTGCCTTTCTCTTCCCTTCCCCTTTCCGAAACAGCAAAAGGGCGGCGGATGCCTGCATCCGCCGCCCTGAGTGTCATGCCGTCTGCCGGGACTAGAGTTCCGGCGGCAGGCCGTTCAGCTGCTTCAGCGTGAAGACGGGACCGTCAATGCACACATAGTGGCTGCCGATATTGCAGCGGCCACAGATGCCGATGCCGCACTTCATGCGCTTTTCCAGCGTAGTGACGATGTTTTCCGGCTGGAAGCCCAGTTTTTCCAGGGCCTGCAACGTGAACTTGATCATGATGGGCGGACCGCAGAGCACGGCAACGCAGTTGTCCGGCTTGGGGCCGATTTCGGTCAGCACGTTGGGGATAAGGCCCACCCGGTGCTGCCAGCCCTCGGCGGGATTGTCGATGCACAGGTGGCAGTCCAGATCGGGATTGTCCAGCCAGCCTTGCACCTCGTAACTGAAGGCCATGTCGCGGGGGCTTTTGGCCCCGTAGAGCAGGCTCACCTTGCCGTAATCCTTCTTGCGCTCAAGAACATGCAGCATGATGGTGCGGATGGGCGCCATGCCGATGCCGCCCCCCACAAAGAAGATGTTCTTGCCCTTCCAGTCCTCGTAGGGGAAGAAGTTGCCCAGGGGAGCACGCACGCCCACCTTGTCGCCCACGGAAAGGCGATGGATGGCCGAGGTCACTTCCCCCGCCTGCATGACGGAGAACTGGAGGTAATCCTTCATGGACGGCGGCGAATTGATGACAAAGGTGGACTCGCCCGCACCGAAGACGGAGAGCTGCCCCACCTGGCCCGGCTCGTAGGTGAAGTTCTTCATCTGCTCGGCGTCATCAAGCACCACGCGGATGGTTTTGATATTGCCGGTTTCCTGAATGGTTTCCACCACGGTGGCCGGCATGGGCTTGTAGGGATTGCCCTGCGGGAGGGGACGAGGCGTCAGCTCGCGCAGCATGCCGCCCTTCTTGCTTTCAGTAGTCATGCCTTACTTCTCCTCCTTGGCGGCCTTGTTGTCGTCGTTGATGGCATCCAGCACGATCTGGCGGATGTCCAGGCTCACGGGGCAGTTGCTGACACAGCGTCCGCAGCCGCTGCAGGAGAAGCTCCCCCAGTTCTCGGGATAGGTGGAGAACTTGTGCGACACGCGGTTGCGCATGCGCAGGGACTTTTCCATGCGGGTATTGTGACCGCTGGCCTCGCGCGTGAACAGGGGCGCCATGCAGGTATCCCAGGTGCGCAGGCGGCGTCCGCCCTTCTCGCTGGTGGCTTCGCCTTCATCGCTGATATTGAAGCAGTAGCAGGTGGGGCAGAAGTAGGTGCAGGCTCCGCAGGACAGGCAGCGGTCGGTCTCGCGGGTCCAGAAGTCCACATCCGTGAACTTGGCCGCCACCTTGGCCGGCGCCTCCTTAAGGTTGGGCGCCTTGACCAGCGTGCCCCAGGCCGCCTTGCGAACTTCTTCCACCTCCTTGAAGCGAGGCTGCCCGTCTTCCAGACCGGACGCTTCCAGCAGGGCGTCGCCCCTGGGGGTAATGCCCTGGAGCACATAGCCGTCAGGCAGCTCGGTCATGAGAATGTCCGACCCCTCGGGTGAGGTGGGCCCGCCGCCGACCCAGTGACAGAAGCAGGTGTTGCAGCCGCTGTTGCAGGTCAGGCTGATGACGGTCAGCTGTTCGCGCCGGGCCTTGTAGTAGGGGTCCACAATGGGGCCCTGCAAATAGGGCCGGTCCAGCACGGCATAGCCGCGGGCATCGCAGGGACGCGAGGCAAAAACCACCGTCGGCTCGGCGCTGGGCGTATCGTCCAGTTCCAGCGAGACCTGTTCGGGGTTGGCGGGGTCCTTGACCTTGCGGTAGGTCACCAGGGTTTCACACGGGGGCAGCACCGCCGCCTTGGCCGGGACGGTGGCCTTTTCCAGCGTGAATTCCTTGCCTTCCTCCCACGGTTCAAACACCACGGACTTCTTGTCGGCAGGCTTCACCACCGGAGCAAGCACGCGGGCGTCCTTGGAGAGGTGAGCCAGAAACGCCGGGAGGCCCTCAGGCTTTACAAAACGGGTGATGCTCATTTCCACTCCCTCTCATGGATGTTCTTTTCTTCCACTTCGTACCCCAGCAGCGGGGGCACGGCCTCGGGATTCACGCCGGGCTTGTAGCCGTCAAAGAGCTGCCCCACAGCGCGGCCGATCTGCTGGCGCAGGGCCAGAATGGGGATGCCCACGGGGCAGGCCCGCTGGCATTCGCCGCAGCCGGTGCAGCGCCCGGCCAGGTGCATGGCATGGATGGTCTGGAAGTACAGCTTTTCACGGACGCTGTCTTCCTGCGACATCCAGTGGGGTTCGCGGCTTTCGGCAATGCAGTAGTCGCGGCAGACGCACATGGGGCAGGCGTTGCGGCAGGCATAGCAGCGGATGCAGCGCTCCATCTGGGCATGCCAGAAGGCCATGCGCTCGCTGAGGCTCATGGAGTCCAGCAGGGCCAGTTCCGGCGGGGTGAAGGGACCGGGCTGCACTTCCGTGGGCGTACCGATGAGGGTATCGGACATGACGGCCGTGGGCATGGTGCAGCCATAGCATTTGCCCTGGGCGTAGTCGGTCATGCAGAAGCGGTGTTCCTTGCCGTCAGCGGTGATGGTCACGCCGGCCTCGTCATAGACCACGCTGTCGATGGTGGTATAACGACCCAGCTCCTGATTGACGCGGGCCATATCCAGCGTGCCTTCGCAGGGCATGGCGAAGATGGTCACGTCCTCGCGGTTGATGAGGTTTTCCTGCACCAGTTCCACGATGGACTTGGCGTCGCAGCCCTTGACCACAATGCCCACCTTCTTGCCTTTGTACTGGGGCAGGTAGACGGCGGGATTGTTGACATTGAAGGGACCCCACACCAGCTTGTCCACGTCTTCGGGCGTGCGCATGAAGAGCGGCACCGTGCGGGCAGCGTCATAGCCCTGCTGCCAGCCGATGACCAGGTCCAGCTCCGGCAGCTTGGCCTTGATGGCGGCCTTGAGTTCGTCCAGCTTGTTTTTCTGGCCGGTGCCCAGGGGACGCAGGGAGGTCAGGGCCATGTCCACCACCTTGAGCAGCTTGTCCGTCTGCTCGAAGCGGGGCGCGGGGCCAAGCTCATGGATGCGGCTGGTGAAGGTCTGCACCACATGCTGCCAGCGCTGGCCTTCCGAGGCGGACACCCAGGTATACTCGAAGCGACGGTCGTCAATACCCAGCACGGGCAGGAACTGCTTGAGCACTTCCAGCCGGCGGCGGGCATAGAAATTGCCCGCAGAGTAGTGGCAGTCACGGGGGTGACAGCCGGAAACCAGCACGCCGTCAGCCCCGTTGAGCAGCGCCTTGACGATGAAGAGCGGATCAATGCGCCCCGAACAGGGCACACGGATGATACGCAGGTCGGTGGGCTGTCCTGCACGGGCCGTCCCGGCGGTGTCGGCACCGCCGTAGGAACACCAGTTGCAGAGAAAACCCACAATTCGCAGTTCTTTGCCGTTCAGCACTGGCATAGCGTGTTAACCTCCGCAAGAATCTGGTTGTCGGTGGCGTGGGAGAGCTGGATGGCGCCCTGCGGGCAGGTGGCCGTGCAGAGGCCGCAGCCCTGGCAGACGGTTTCGATGACCTGGGCGTACATCTTGCCGCGGAATTCCACTTCCTTGATGGCGCCGAAGGGGCAGCAGCGGATGCACTTGCCGCAGTCCACGCAGCGCTTCATGTCCACGCTGGCAATCTGCGGGTCATTTTCCAGCTTGTCCTTGGAGAAGAGGGCAAGCACCTTGGCGGCGGCAGCGGACCCCTGGGCCACGGAGGCCGGGATGTCCTTGACGCCCTGACACACGCCGGCCAGATAGACGCCGGCGGTATTGGTTTCCACGGGCTTCAGCTTGACGTGGCTTTCCAGGAAGAAGCCGAAGTTGTCGTAGGAAATGCGCAGCTTTTCGGCCAGCGCGGGCGAACCCTTGGCGGCTTCCACGCCCACGGCCAGCACCACCAGGTCGGCATTGATTTCCACGGCTTCGCCCAGCAGGGTATCCACGCCCTTGACCACGAGGTGCCCCTCGCCATCGGGATAGATCTTGGACACACGACCGCGGATGTATTCCGTGCCGTATTCTTCCATGGCGCGCCGGGTGAACTCATCGTAGATCTTTCCGTTGGCGCGGATATCCATGTAAAAGACAAAGGACTTGGAATCCGGGATGTGGTCCTTGGTCAGGATGGCCTGCTTGGCCGTGTACATGCAGCAGAAGCCGGAGCAGTACGGGCGGCCGATGGAGCGGTC
>NZ_CALUWO010000011.1 GCF_944324505.1 uncultured Desulfovibrio sp. | reverse complement strand
CCTACAGGTTCGTAGCCTGTTGCTCTATCCAGCTGAGCTACGAGCGCGTGGGGCAAATCAAGATAACACCAGAAAACTAGGCAGCCTCAATACCGTTGATGGCGCGGGAGAGGCGGGAGACCTTGCGGGCCGCCTTCTTCCAGTGCAGGGCACCCTTGCCCGCGGCCTTGGCCAGCACGGAAGCGGCAGCGCTCAGGGCCGTGGTGGCCTGCGCCTTGTCCTTGTTCTGAATGGCGGCACGCACTTCCTTGATGGCGTTTTTCACGCGGGTGCGGGCGGCGCGATTGCGGACGGCGCGCTGCAGGCTCTGCTTGTGACGTTTGATGGCAGACTTATGGTTAGCCACGATATTCCTCCAAAAAGTTGACCTGCACGCGGCAGGATAATTCCTCGTTGCGAACACCGGTATTTATCCCAGCCGCGTGCACCTGTCAACAATTTTTTTTTTACAGTTGCAAGGCAGAAAAATCTGCCAGTCGGGCAAAGCGGGACCCCAGGGCATTGAGCATGGCCAGGCGGTTGGTGCGCAGAGCCGCATCCTCGGCCATGACCATGACGCCGTCAAAAAAGGCATCCACCATGGGGCGCACTTCTCCCAGCGCCGTGAGCAACGCGGCATAATCGCCCTGCTGCCAGTCCTGATCAAGGCGCGGCAGCAGCGTATCCAGCGTGGCGGCCAGGGCCTTTTCCGGCGCTTCCCGCAGCAGGCCGGCATCCCACACGGCGGGCAGGGCGGCTTCCCCGCCCTGCTTGCGCAGGATATTGGCCACGCGCTTGAAGGTCTGCACGGCCTGGGCATAGCCGTCCTGGCGGCTGAAGTCGCGCAGGGCCGCCAGCCGGGCCGCGCAGGAAGGCACATCCGTATAGCCAGCCCCCAGCGCCGCATCCACCAGCAGGGTATCCTCGCCATGGCTCTGCCAGAAATTGCGCAGGCGGGCCGTAAAGAATTCCATGAGCCGGTCCAGGGCCTCGGCAGGGGCCAGCTTCCACGGGCGATCGCCGTACAGTTCCTGCGCACGGGCAAAGAGCTGGCGCACATCCAGGGCCAGACCGAATTCCTGCGTGATGCGGATAATGCCCAGCGCACAGCGGCGCAGGCCGTTGGGGTCTGCGGCGCCGGTGGGGATCATGCCCAGGCCGAAGCAGCCGGCCAGGGTATCGGCCTTGTCGGCCAGCGACAGCAGCGCCCCGCCCAGCGACTGCGGCAGCGGCGAGTCGGGACCGGCAGGCAGGTACTGTTCGCGCAGGGCCTGGGCCACGGCCGGGCTTTCGCCCTTGCGCTCGGCGTAGATGCCGCCCATGATCCCCTGCAACGTGTCAAATTCGCCCACCATGCCGCTGACCAGGTCCGCCTTGGACAGTCGCCCGGCACGGGCGGCCTCTTCAGGAGACAGACGGCTGTCCCCCAGATTGCCGGCCAGCCAGCCGCAGAGACTTTCCAAGCGGCGGGTCTTGTCGGCCATGCTGCCCAGACGGGCAATGAAGATGACATGTTCCAGCTTTTCCAGCCAGTTGACAAAGGTATCGCGCAGGTCCTGATGCCAGAAGAAACGCGCATCCTCCAGACGGGCGCGCAGCACGCGTTCCCAGCCATGCTTGACCACTTCCCGGTCGCGGGGCGTGAGGTTGAGCACGGTCAGAAAATGCGGCATGAGCCGCCCGTCCGGCCCTTGGATGCCAAAGCTCTTCTGGTGGCTTTCCATGCTGGTCAGCAGCACTTCGGCCGGCACTTCCAGATAGGCCGGGTCAAAGTCGCCCAGCAGCGGCACGGGGTGTTCCACAAGGCCCTGCACCTCTTCCAGCAGCGCGTCACGCCAGAGCACCTTGCCCCCGGCCGCCTGCGCCAGCGCGTTGCCGCCCTGCACAATGATGTCCCGGCGGCTGGCCGGGTCCACGGTCACGGCGCACTTCTCCGCCATGATGTGCAGATAGTCGGACGCCTGCGCCACGCTGAAGGGACCGGCGCCGTGAATACGGTGCCCGAAAGTTTCCCGGCCGGATGTGACGGGTCCCACCGTAAAGGGCACCACCTCGTCATCCAGCAGGGCCAGAATCCAGCGCAGGGGGCGGGCATAGGCCAGGGCATGGCTGCCCCAGCGCATGCGCTTGCCAAAGGGCAGCGAGGTGATGATGGACGGACAGATGCCCGCCAGCAGCTCCCGGACGGCAGCCCCGCCCGTGCGCTTTTTGACGGCCACGTATTCGCCCTTTTCGGTCTGGATGCGGTAGACATCGTCCACGCTCAGGCCGTGGGTGCGGGCAAAGCCCTCCAGCGCCCGCGTGGGCTGCCCGTCCGGGCCATAGGCCGCACGCACCGGCGGACCGGCAATTTCCTCTTCACGGGCCTGCTGCACGGGGTTCACCCCGTCCAGAATGACCACGGCGCGGCGCGGCGTGCTCATGACGCGCATGCCGCCGTATTCCACGGCAGCCTCATCCAGCGCACTGCGGAAACGGGAAGCCAGCTCGGCCTCCTCCACGGGCAGAAAACGGGAAGGCAGTTCTTCGCTGCCGATTTCAAGAACAAATGTCGCCATGATTACTTTGCCCCCCTGAGCATGGGATAGCCCATTTCCTCGCGCTGGGCCGCATACAGTTTGGCCACGCCCGCAGCCAGGGCGCGCACCCTGCCGATATAGCCGGTGCGTTCGGTGATGGAGATGGCTCCCCGCGCGTCCAGCAGATTGAAGGTATGGGAGCACTTCAGGCAGTAATCATAGGCAGGCCACGGCAGGTTCAGCTCCAGCATGGCCTTGCACTGCCCTTCAAAATCATTGAAATGGCGCAGCAGCATTTCCGCATTGCTCACCTCAAAATTGTGACGGGACTGCTCCACCTCGTTCTGGTGATAGATGTCGCCGTAGGTGACGTTCTCGTTCCACTTGAGGTCATACACCGATTCCACGCCCTGCAGATACATGGTCAGGCGTTCCAGCCCGTAGGTCAGTTCCACGCTTACGGGCGAAAGATCAATGCCGCCCACCTGCTGAAAATAGGTGAACTGGCTCACTTCCATGCC
The DNA here is from genome assembly GCF_944324505.1 of uncultured Desulfovibrio sp. Taxonomy (NCBI): domain Bacteria; kingdom Pseudomonadati; phylum Thermodesulfobacteriota; class Desulfovibrionia; order Desulfovibrionales; family Desulfovibrionaceae; genus Desulfovibrio; species uncultured Desulfovibrio sp. Next base: position 55,492 of record NZ_CALUWO010000011.1, on the reverse strand, counting down.
GTTGAGCCACACTTCCCAGCCCAGGCCCCAGGCGCCCAGGGTGGGCGATTCCCAGTCGTCCTCCACAAAACGGATGTCGTGGCAGGCGGGATCAATGCCCAGTTCCGCCAGACTGCCCAGATAGAGTTCCTGAATATTTTCCGGCGACGGCTTCATAATGACCTGAAACTGGAAATAACGCTGGAGACGGTTGGGATTTTCGCCATAGCGACCATCCGTCGGCCGGCGCGACGGCTCCACATAGGCCACGTTCCACGGCTCGGGGCCGATGACGCGCAGGAAGGTATTGGGGTTGAAGGTACCGGCCCCGCACTCCACGCCCGAAGGCTGTTCCACTACGCAGCCCTGCTTTGCCCAATAGTGTTGCAGGGTGAGGATAACGTCCTGAAAATACATGCCTTGTCCTTTTGTATTGCCATGACATGCCCCCACGGCATGTCCAACGTACCGGGAAAAGCGCTATACGCGGCGGAAATACCTGCCCTCCCAGGCCAGTCCCAGATGGTATTGCACAAACCCGTCAATGGCGCGGGCACAGGCCCGGCGCACCTCTCCCGGCAGGGCCTGTGCAGGCCACCGGGAAGGAAATTCTTGCTGCACGCGGGACAAAAGGTCAAGCCCCTGCCCCGGAATCCAGACGCCGTAGCGGTTGATGCTCTCCCTGGCTGCGGCGCAGTGCCGGCACAGGCATATGCCCTCGTCCACCGCAAAAAGCGCTCCCTCGTCCAGATTCTGCCCGCACCGGTCGCAGCGGGTGAAACGCGGGCCAAAGCCCAGCACCGCCGCCAGGCGCAGGCGAAAAAACAACGGCAGCAGGCCGGGCAGCTCCGGCTGCGTCTCCAGGGTGGCGCGCAGGTCTTCCAGCAGGACAAAGGCCTCGGCCGCGGCCTCTTCGCCCACGCCCAGGGCCTCCAGAAAGCGCAGACAGTTGGTGGCCAGCCCCATGCGCCGCCAGTTGCCGCGCAACGCCTGCGGTCCCTGCACAAGACTGGCCTCTTCCAGATTCATGAAGCGGCCGTCCCGCGAGGTGCGGATGCGGCAGCGCAAGGTATTCAGCACATCCAGGCAGCCGCAAAAGCGGCGCCGGCTGCGGCTGCCGCCAAAGGCAAAGACCGTGAGCATGCCGCGCCGGCGGCACAGCAGGCGCAGCCAGATGTCTGCCTCGCGAAACGGCCCCATGCGCAGCACCAGGGCCTGTTCGTTCCATTCCATACTACCCGCCCGCGCTGCCCTTTCTGGACGGCGGGGCTACGCCTCCTGTCAGGACCGGGGCGGAAAAACCAGATTGCGCACCTGCCCTGCCGCACCGGGAGAGGGCTGTTCTTCCCCGTCGTACAGGATGCGCACGCCCCCCGCATTGCCCAGCCGCAGGTCAAGCCGCTCTTCAAACGTCAGCGTGACGGAGCTGCCCTTGTTCAGGGAAAACTGCCGGGCAGGCCGCTTGTCCGCATGGGCCTGCACCCAGCAGGCCCCCGTGGCAATGAGTTCCACCTGATGCAGCCCATCCGCCAGCGCCGGCGCTGCCGCGGCAGCAGGCGCTTTCGCATCTGCCTGCGGATTTTCGGCCGGCAGCGGCGACGCGGCGTCGGCCGTCTCCGCGGCCGCAAGGCCCGCCATGGCGGGCCTTGCGTCAGGCTCCGCCGCCACGGCGGCGGCCGTTTCCATCAAAGAAGAAGGGGCGATCATGGCCTGCGGTGCAGGCGCAGCCTGGGGCAGCGAGGGAACGGGCACCACGGGGAGCGCTTCGGCCTCCGGCTCCATCCTGTCCGTTTCGGGCAGACCGGCGGGCCGCGCCACCTGGGAAACGGTGGAGGACTCGCCGAGGATCATCTCCATGCCCCGTTGCAGCAGACCGCTGCTCCACAGGGCATACAGTCCGCCCAGAATGACCAGCAGGGCCAGCAGCAGGGAAAGGAGCCGGCCAGACAAGCGGGAATGCCGGGATGCGGACGCCATGTAGACCGTTTGCGTCGGGGTGATGTTTTCCTGCGGACTCAGGCTTTTCAGGGCCTCGTCCAGCTCGCCCTGCGCCAGACCCATCAGGCCGGCATAGGCCCGCAGAAAGCCCTTAGCATAGGCGGGATGGGGCAGCGACGCCTCATCGGCCTCTTCCAGCGCCCGCACATGACGCGCACTGATCTTGAGCCTGTCGGCCACTTCGTCCAGACTCAGGCCGCGCGCCTCGCGCTCGGCCCGCAGCGCAACGCCCAGTTCTTCAAGATTCATGCTTTCCCCCTGCCGTCAGGCTACAGGCGAATGTCAATGACCGCGCGGTTGCGCAGCTGGCTCACATATTCGTCAAAGCGTTCCATGGCCTTGGGCTGCCGCAGGATGCCGTCAATGATGGGCGTGGCCTGTTCCAGGGTCAGGGGCTTGTCCGGGCCGGTCTGCCCGGGACGGAACAGGGCCATCTGTGCCTTGAACCTGTTCTGGATGGTAAAGATGGGCGTCACGTCGCCGGGGCGCATCTTGCCGAGCTTTTCCGCAAATTCCTCATTGAGCCTGTCCCATTCCACCGGCCCCATGTCGCCGCCCTTTTCCTTGTTGGGCGCGATGGAATACTTGCGGGCCGCCTCGGCAAAGCTCATCTTGCCCGAACGGATCTGCGCGGCAATGCTGGAGGCATTGACATTGGGATGATAGACCAGCAGCCCCATGTGCAGCCCCTTGCGGTCAAAAATCTCGTTCTTGTGCTTTTCGTAGTAGTCCCGGATTTCCTCGGGGGTCACCACCACCTTGCGGCCCACCTGCATGCCCATGATCTTCTGGCGCAGGATGTTGCGCTCGAAGGTCTCGCGCAGGTCCGCCAGCGAAAGGTTCTGCCGCTTGAGCTGTTCCTCGAACTGGGCGCGGGTCAGGCGGCGCTCGCGCATGAGTCTGACCAGTTCCTGATCCACCTCGCTGTCGCTCACCGTCACGCCCAGGCGCCGGGCCTCCTGCTCCACAAGAATATTGACAATGAGCATATCCAGGGCCTTGCGCAGCACCTCATTGACCTGCTTGGCCTGCTTGGGATCATTGGGATTGAGACGGGCGCGGGCCAGGTCGGGCAGGGCCGCCTTCTGCAGGTCAAACATGGTGATGACCTTGCCGTTGACCACGGCCGCCACCTTGTTGAGCTGGGCCGCCTGCGCACTGCCTGCCAGCAACAGCAGGCATACAAACATCACAAGAGCTTTCTTCACGGTATTTCCCCCGCTGGTAAATGGCATAATTTTTTCAGAAGTAGTCCAAAAGGCGGCAAGTTGCAATCACCGTGCCCCGCCCCTCCCGGCAGGACAGGCGGCTCCGGCCGCCGGTGTGTCCGCCCCCTGCCCCGAAGCGCCGGGCAGGCGGGCCGTTTCCAGTGCCGCGCGCACCGCGCGCAGACCGTCGCCCACGCTGCCGGAACGCGGCAAGGGATAATACAGGCCGGCCGGCGGCAGCAGGCGTGCGCCTGGTGTGGACGTGCCCAGGGCCACCAGCCGTTCCGGCGAAACGGCCGTCTGCCCGTCTGCCCACACCAGCTTCACATGATCGGCCGTAATATCGGCCCGCTGCACCTGAAGGGTGCCCAGAAACTGCTTGAAGTCCAGCACGGCCAGGAAGTTTTCCAGTTCCGGCGGAAAGGGGCCGAAACGATCGCGCAGGGCCAGGGCCGCCTCTTCGCGCGCGGCGCCGTCCACGGCCGAGGACAAGGTCTTATAGCAGCGCAGGCGCTCGCGCCCATCCTCTATATAGGACTGCGGGATATGGGCCGGCAGGCCGATATTCAGTTCCGTTTCCTGGGGCAGTGCGGCCGGCGTGCCCTTGAGACGCGCCACGGCCTCTTCCAGCATTTCCAGATACAGGTCCAGCCCCACGCGGGCCATGTGACCGGACTGCACTTCGCCCAGGATATTACCCGCGCCGCGCAGGCGCAGGTCTTCCATGGCCACCTGGAAACCGGCGCCCAGATAGTCCATGTCCATGATGATGCGCAGGCGTTCGCCCGCCTCCTGGGACAGATGCTCGGCATCGGGCACCACGAAAAAGGCATAGGCCTGCCTGTCGCTGCGGCCCACGCGGCCGCGCAGCTGATAGAGCTGCCCCAGGCCGAACATCTGTGCCTGGTCCACAATGAGCGTATTGGCGCGGGGAAAGTCCAGACCCGATTCCACAATGGCCGTGCAGACCAGCACATCCAGTTCGCCGTGCCAGAACTTGTGCATGTTCTCTTCCAGGGCGACCTCGCCCATCTGCCCGTGCGCCATGCCCACGCGGGCGGACGGCACCAGGCGCCGCACATAGTCCACCACGCGCTCCAGCCCCTGCACCCGGTTGTAGACCCAGAACACCTGCCCCTCGCGGGCGATTTCGCGTTCCAGCACCTGGCGCAGCAGGGCATCATCCCGTTGCAGCACCGCCGTGGCCACAGGCTTGCGTTCCTGCGGGGCGGTTTCAATGACCGACAGGTCCCGTATACCCGACATGGACAGCTGCAACGTGCGGGGAATGGGCGTGGCCGTCAGGGTCAGCACGTCCACATTTTTCTTGAGGGCCTTGAGCTTTTCCTTGTGGCGCACGCCGAAGCGCTGCTCCTCGTCCAGAATGAGCAGGGCCAGATTGGGCAGCTTCACGTCGGACGACAGCAGGCGGTGCGTCCCGATGAGAATGTCGATCTGCCCGGCCGCCGCCGCGGCCAGGGTTTCCTTGATGCGGGCGCGGGACACAAAGCGGCTGAGCAGGCCCACATGGACCGGAAAACCGGCCAGACGCGCCCGGAAGGTCTGGAAGTGCTGCTCGGCCAGGACGGTGGTGGGACAGAGCATGGCCACCTGCCGGCCTTCGGAAGCGGCGCGAAAGGCGGCGCGCAGGGCCACTTCTGTCTTGCCGAAGCCCACGTCGCCGCAGATGAGGCGGTCCATGGGTTCGGGCCGGTCCATGTCGTCCAGCACATCCTGAATGGCCCGGGCCTGGTCCGGCGTTTCCTCAAAGCCGAAGGTGGCCTCGAACTCGCGGTACAGCTCGCCCGGCGGGTCATAGCGAAAGCCCTTGGCCACCTTGCGGTAGGCATACATTTCCACCAGATCGGCGGCAATTTTTTCAATGGCCTTGCGGGCCTTTTCCCGGCCGGAACTCCAGCCGGCGCCTCCCAGCCTGTCCAGGGTCGGTTCCGGGCCGTCGCCGCCCTTGAAGCGCTGCACCAGCGACAGCCTGTCCACCGGCACATAGAGCTTGTCCCTGCCGGAATACTCCACTAGCAGAAAGTCATTGCCCGTGCCGTTGCGCTCGAGATGCTCCAGACCGGCAAAGCGCCCTATGCCGTAATCCCGGTGCACCAGCAGGTCCCCGGCCTTGAGATCATCAAAGCTGTCCATGCCCTTGAAGGCCCGGGACGGCGCCCGCGCCGTGCGCTGGGCACGGGGGTAGAGAATGTCCTCGCCCAGGATGAGGCTGTTGTCCCAGACCAGTTCCGCCCCGCCGCGGAAACCGGACACCAGGGCAAACAGACCGTGCTGCTCCGGCGCATAGCGCAGGGCCGGCAGAATGCCGTCCTGCCGGGCCAGGGCGAGAAACTTGCTGCGGCTGCGGGCCGAGGAAAAGCTGAGCAGCACCTGACGGCGCTGCCCCTGCCACTGCCGGAGCGCCGCCGAAAGATGCTGCCACGGCCGGTCCGTGGCGCCGGCCTGCGGAAAGAGATCGGTAAAGCTGTGCAGGGGGCGTTCCGGCAGGGGAATGCCCTGTTCCTCCACGCCCATGACCAGCGGTTCGGCAAAGATGCGGCAGCCGTCATGCCACGGTTCCTTGCCGGCATCGGGGCGCAGGCACAGGGACGCGGGCTGCGACAGTTCCGCATCCTCCCCTTCCAGCGCCTGCCGCAGCTGACGCTCCGCCGCGCACAGGGCATCGCGGCTGTCCGCCTGTCCGGGCAGCAGCCACAGGGTATCCGGGGGCAGCCAGTCTTCCAGACAGCTGGCCTGCGCATGCAGCACCCCGGGAAAGATGCCCGGACGCCCCGCATCCAGGGCCTTGCCCAGGCTGTAGTGCGCATTTTCGCTCAGCTGACCGCCGGCAAACAGGCCGTCCAGGCGTTCATGCCAGCGCAGCATATCTGCCGGCGCACAGGTATAGGGCAGCACGGGCAACAGGGTACACTCGTCCAGCGTTTGCAGGGAACGCTGGCTTTCGGCGTCAAAAAGGCGCATCTCGTCGATGGTGTCCCCGAAGAATTCCAGCCGCAGCGGACGGCTGTACCCTGCCGGAAAAATGTCAAGGATGTCCCCGCGCCGGGCCATGTCGCCGGGATGGGTCACCAGCGGCACGCGCTGATAGCCCCATTCCACGGCCTGGTCCAGCACCAGTTCCGGGGCAAGATCGCTGCCCCGCGTCAGGGTGATGCTGTTGCCGGCAAAGAAGTCTCCGGGCATGTAGCGCAGCAGCAGGCTTTCGGCGCTGGCCACCAGGCAGTGGGCGCCGCTGTGCCGCAGGCCGTAGAAGACGGCCATGCGCAGCGCCCAGACATCGCGCCCCTGTCGCAGGGAAATGCCGCCGGGCAGCGCCAGGCAGGGATTTTCCCACAGGGGACGGGCCAGGGGCTGATCCTCCACGGAAAGCGACGGGACAAAAAGGGAAACCAGCGCGCGGGCGGCGTTCAGTTCGTCACGATGGCGTGCCAGCAGCACGCTGCTGCGCCCTTCGGCCAGGGCCTCGGCAGCCAGACGGCAGCGCGTGACCAGACCGCTGCGCTCCATCTGCCACTGCCCCGCGGGCGCCTTGAGAAAGGAAAGAAGTTTTTCCGATGCCATGCTCCGTTTTCCGCCCCTCTCCGGCAGTCCGCCTGCATGATGGCAGACGGGCGGCATGCCTGCCCCCACGGCAGGGATACAAAAGAAATGGCGGAAGCGACAAGGCCGCCTCCGCCCCAAACGTCCGTTCCGCGGGAAGAACTAGTGGGAACCGCAGGAAGAGCAGGAACCGCAGCAGCTGCTGCCGCCTTCCATGGCGCCGGGCAGCGGTTCTTCCGTATCCACCGTGAAGCCCATGTAGGTCATGGTGATGGAGGCGCTCTTCACCTGAGCGAGCAGTTCCTTGTCAATGCAGAAGGTAAAGCCCTCTGCCACGATGACGTCGTCCGAATCCTTGGCATCATCCAGAGCCAGGGCCATGCGGGGACCGCTGCACCCTCCGGCGGTGGCAAAAAGGCGGATGGTCTTTCTTTCCTTGCCGTCGAAATAGGCTTCAAGCTCCTGGCGGGCTTCATCAGACAGGGTAATCATGGATAGTTGCTCCAGTCAATGAGGTTACGGGGAATATGGCCAGAACCATTGCCTGCCGCCCCCGCTCACGGGGGCGGCAGCATTCTCTGTCAAGGCCCGGGAAAGCTGCGCTCCGGCATCATGCCGCCCCCTGTCCGGCGTCTTCGCCTGCCCAAGACGGCAGACCACAGACCGCGCTTTCCGAAGAACGCGGCGGAAACGGCCGTTCCGCTTCCGCCTGAGCACGTACGGGACAGAAGGGATTAATGAGATCCGCAGGAAGAGCAGGAACCGCAGTTGCCCCCGTCTGTCGTACCGGGCAGCGGCTGTTCTGTATCCACAGTAAAGCCCATGTAGGTAAAGGTAATGAATACCTTCTTCACCTGGGCAAGCAGTTCCTTGTCGATGCAGAAGGTGAAGCCACCTTCTTCAATCACTTCATCGGAATCTTTGGACTCATCCAGAGCCAGGGCCATGCGGGGGCCGCTTCAGCCCCCGGCCGCCACAAAAAGACGCATGGTCTTGCGTTCCTTGCCGTCGAAGTAGGCTTCAAGCTCTCGACGGGCGTCATCAGACAGAGTAATCATGAATGGTTTCTCCCATCAGGGGTGGTTAATGATTGGTACCGCAGGATCCGCAGCAGCTGCCGCAGCTGCCTTCCCTGTTCAGGGCAGGCAGTTCCACGGCAGGGGTCACTTCGAAGCCCAGAGGCGTCAGATCGATGGACACGCTCTGCATGGCTTCCATGAGTTCCTTATCCACGCAGAACTGGAAGCCTTCCACTTCCAGCACGTGGTCTTTTTCTTCATCGGGGGTATCCAGCGCCAGCACCAGTTCCTGACCGGCGCAGGCGGGCGGCGTCAGGTAAACGCGAATGGCAGAGCGTTCCCTGTCCGCAAAAAAAGCATTGAGTTCTTTGACAGCCCGTTCACTAAGCGTCAGCATGGCTCCCTCCTGAAAGTTTGGGTGTGACAGATGTAAGTCCCCCGTCTGCCCTTGTCAATGCGCCCGGGGCAAAACGTCTTTTCAACCGCCGGAAAAAAGGCTATTTTTCCCGCGCATTCATCGCGCCAATCCGCGCCACCAGGAGGAAACAACATGGCCCGAGTCATTCTGGACAAGGAAGAAATCGCCCGCACCCTGGACCGCCTGGCCAGCCAGGTGCTTGAGCGGCATGCCCGCTGCGACGAGGTGCTGCTGGTGGGCATTCAGCGCCGTGGCGCCGACCTGGCTGCCCGTCTGGCTGCCCTGCTCTCGCAGAAGCTGGGACGCGAAGTGCCCCTGGGCACCCTGGACATCAACCTCTACCGCGACGACTGGACCAGCATCGAGGGCAAGCCCCACATGGGCCGCTCGCACATTCCCCTGCCGGTGGACGGACGCACCATCATTCTGGTGGATGACGTGCTCTATACCGGGCGCACCATCCGCGCCGCCCTGGAAGCCCTGCTGGACTACGGCCGGCCGCATGTGGTGGAACTGCTGGTGCTGGTGGACCGCGGCCACCGCGAGCTGCCCATCCATGCCGACTATGTGGGCCGCCGCCTGGATACCCGCCGCAGCGAGCGCGTGGACGTGCTGCTGCACGAGCGCGACGGCGTGGATGAAGTGCGCCTTGCCCAGGCGGAGCCATCCCGAGCCTGACGGAGCCGTCCCGAGCCTGATGCCGCCCCCCCTCTGCCGGGCCGTTTTGCCCGTGCGGGGAATGGCGGCGTGTCGCTTTTGCCTGCCCCCCTTGACCGTTTTCTCGCTCTTTTTTATGGTCATTTCCATTGCGGTGCACCGGCCCTGAGGGTGGGGCCGGCCGGCACGGCACAATTCTGGAGGAAGCGCAAATGCCGTCTCGTAACTGACGTTTTTTCCGTCGTCCCACGGAGTGGGGCGTCATCGGACGAAAGCGTCAGCACGGCGGTTTCGTTTTCCGGCCCTTCTGACCGCCTTTCGTCCCCTGTCGGTATTCCGGCGTGCGCACGCACGGTTGCTGCCGTGTGCTAACCATCAAAGGGGGTTTCATGAAGGCTGGTTCCAATTTCTTCTCCACCACAGCGGGCGTTGTGGTCACCGGTCTGGTGCTGGGCGCCCTTGCCATCCTGTTGCAGCAAAACGGCAACCCCGGCAACATGGGCATCTGTGTGGCCTGCTTCAACCGCGACATCGCCGGGGCCATCGGCCTGCACCGCGCGGCCATTGTGCAGTACCTGCGGCCCGAAATCATCGGCATGGTGCTGGGGGCCATGTGCGCTTCCCTGCTGTTCGGCGAATTCCGCGCCCGCGGCGGCTCCTCGCCCATCGTGCGCCTGCTGCTGGGCATGGTGGCGGCCATCGGCGCCCTGGTCTTCCTGGGCTGCCCGTGGCGCGTCATCATGCGCCTGGCCGGCGGCGACGCCAATGCCCTCTTCGGCCTGGCCGGCCTCATTGTGGGCGTGGGCATCGGCACCCTGTTCTTCCGCCAGGGCTTTTCGCTGGGCCGCAGCCAGCGCCAGTCCCCGGCCAGCGGTCTCGTGCTGCCCGGCATCATGGCGGCGCTGCTGGTGCTGCTCTTTGTGGATCCACAGATACCGGGACAGGACAAGAGCGGCGTTCTCTTCTATTCGCTCAAGGGACCGGGCGCGGCCCATGCCCCGGTGCTGCTTTCGCTGGCCGCCGGCCTGGTGGTGGGCGCGCTGGCCCAGCGCAGCCGCTTCTGCACCATGGGCGCCATTCGTGACGTTCTGCTGTTCCGGCAGTGGCACCTGGCCGCGGGCCTGCTGGCCATGCTGGCCTGCGCCCTGCTGCTGAACGTGCTGCTGGGCGGCTTTCATCCCGGCATGGCCGGCCAGCCCATTGCCCATACCGAATCGCTCTGGAACTTCCTTGGCATGGTGACGGCCGGTCTGGCCTTTGCCCTGGCCGGGGGCTGCCCCGGGCGCCAGCTGTTCATGGCCGGCGAAGGGGACAATGACGCCGCCGTCTTTGTGGTGGGCCTCATCCTGGGCGCGGCCGTGGCGCACAACTTCGGCCTGGCGTCCAGCGCCACGGGCATCGGCCCGCATGGCATGCTGGGCGCGCTGGGTGGTCTGGCCGTCTGCCTGGCCATCGGATTCTTCAACTGCAAGCGAGGTGCCTAATGGCTGAACTCATTGATGCCCGCGGGCTGTCCTGCCCGCAGCCGGTGCTGCTTTTTCTCAACGCGGTCAAGGCCCATCCCGATGCGGCATTCACCGTTCTGGTGGACAATGACGCCAGCAACGAAAATGTGAGCCGGGCCGCCCGCAACAGCGGCTTCAGCGTGACCTCCACTGCGGAGGGCACGGACTTCCGCCTGGAAATCCACAAGTAGCCGGCCGGCCCCGGTGGCGTGTCTGCCGGGGCCGCCGTCACGCAGGAGGTGCGTGCATGCTTTCCCTTTTCCGGCGTCTGCGTTCCCGCGGCAGGGAAGCCCTCCCAACCCTTGCCCCGCGTCACGCCCCGCATACCGAGCAGGGCATCCTGGTCTTTGCCCAGACGGGCGATGTGATCCGGGCCGAACGGCTGCTGCGGGAAGCCGGGCTGCCGGTAGAGGTCAAGGGGCCGCCGCCGCAGTTGCAGACAGGCTGCGACATGGTGGTGGTATTTCCCCTGCTACGTCAGGCCGCCGTGCGGGACTGCCTGCAACGGCACCATCTGGAACCGGAACAGATGGTGGCCGCGGCGGACACCCTGCTGGAGCCGGTTTCGCTCTATCAGGTGAAGCGCCTGGACCACTGGCTCATGGTGCGCGCCGCCAATATGAAGATTACCGTGGATTGCCGGGACAGGCGCATTGTCAATATTTCCGGGGGCGGCTGTCCCGACGTGCCCTGGCTGGCGCGCTGCCTGTGCGGCCAGGCTCTGGACACGGCCCCTGCTCCCCTGAGCCTGGGGCAGACCCTGTGCTGCTACAGCCTGCAAAAAGCCTTTGACGAAGCCAGGAGGCAACTGTCATGTGGTGCATAGCCGGCAGCATTCCCGATGCGGACATGTCCCTGTGCCTGCCGGAAGGCCCTCTGCGGGTGCAGGGCGACCAGTTGTGTCTGCCCGACGGGCGCAGCGTTCCCGTGGAGCGCGGCACGGCGGCCCTGGCCGCCACGGCCGTCCTGGCCTGTGCCGCCCTGGGGGCGGAAGCTCCCCGTGCCCTGCTGGCCGGCGACAGGGGCAGCGGCGACGGCAGCCGCCAGCTCTATGCCTGGCTCACGGAACATGCAGCCGCCCTGGCCCCCCACGGCCTGACCTTTCACTATCTCTTCCCGGATGTAGACTGGCACAACCGCGTGCTCATGGCCCTGCAGGACCTGCCGTCCCCGCCCCTGCTGCTGGCGGACGCGGGCTTTATGTACGCAGCCAAGATGAGCGGCTATGCCGACGCCTACGACCTGTTCACGCCCGATGTGGGCGAACTGGCCTTTCTGGCCGATGAAAACGCTCCCCATCCCTTCTACACGCGGGGCTTTCTGCTGGCTGAGGAACAGCATATTCCCCCCCTGCTCCGGCGGGTGCTGGCGCACGGCAACTGCCCGCGCCATCTGCTCATCAAGGGCGCGGCGGATCATGTGGTCTGCGAAGGAACGGTACGCGCCGTGGTGGACAGCCCCTCGGTGCCGGCCATGGAGTGCATCGGCGGTACCGGCGATATTGTCACCGGCCTGGTCACGGCCTTTGCGGCGGCCGGCTGGCCCCTGTGCGCGGCCTGTCTTGCCGCCTGTCGCACGGCCCGCTACCTGGCGGCACACTGCGCGCCGCAGCCCGATACGCCGGTGGGCCGGCTTATCCCCCATCTGCCGGAAGTGCTGACCCCGGCCCTGCTGGACGCCCTGCGCCAGGAGGCAGCGACCCTCACGGCCTGAGCCGACCGGCCCTCCGCCGTTCAGGGGAACGGGCAGACCGGTCTGCCTGCCAATGGGCTGCCCTGTGCGCGTCGGCGCTGCCGGGGCACAGGAGCGGACGGCACGGCCGGACAGCAGCCGGGCAACAGCGCAGGACAGCAGGGATACCGACCGGCACAGCAAAAAAACGGGGCAGCCCGCGCCGTCTGCCGCGAACGCCCCCTTGCGTCCTGTTACGTACCGGGTGCGCTAGCCGTGCCGGCTGCCCTGCCCCGACGAAAGCCCCTCCGTGCGCCGGCGCTGCCGCCTGCGCAGATTCACGCGCCATATCCACGACACCAGCACCAGCAGCAGAATGCCCGCATGGCCCAGGAGCACGTGCGGGGCATTGAATGCCTGATCAAATCCCCAGGTTTCCGCCCGGTTCCAGCGGGGAAAGTACACAAAGCAGCCCAGGGCCATGTTGAGGGCCAGCATGCCCAGCGCTCCACCCAGCCAGTAGGCGGGGATGGCTTCTTCCCAGAAGAAGGACGAGCGGTAGAAGCGCCGCCGCCCCAGCACCACGGCCAGAAAGAGCACCAGCACCATGAGCGCAGCACCCCAGGAAAAGGCATTGAGCAGACAACCCGCCATGCCCAGCAGGAAGAAGCAGACCACCATGATATAGGCCCGCCGCTGACGCCGTTCCAGCCCATAGGAAAGGAAGAGCAGCGCCGCCCCCGAGATGGCGCAGGCGCAGTGCCCCAGCCCCATGAGCCAGCGCGGCAGGATGCCGGCCATGCTCTGGAGGGTTTCGGGCCGGATGGGCAGGGTGGAGGCAATGAGCAGAATGGCCCCGCCCGCAAAGGTCAGATAGGCGGAAATGGAATGTGACAACACGGAAAGCCAGCGCCCGGCATCGCGCAGCATGTTGCGGCTCTGGCGGGCCTCGTAAACGGCCAGCAGCACGGCCGCCGCCAGCAGCGGCAGAATGTAGTAGATAAGGCGGAACAGCAGCACGGCCGCAAAGACCACCTGCTCGCGCGGCGTGTGGGTAAGGTGCAGGATGACCAGCTCGAACACCCCTACCCCGCCGGGAATGTGCGTCAGCACCACGGCCACCTGCGCCATGAGGTAGCCGGGCAGAAATTCCACAAAGCTGATGCCCAGATCGCCGGGCAGCAGCACGTACATGCAGGCGGCAGCGGCCACCAGGTCAACCCCGGCCACCACCATCTGGGCCACGGCCAGCCGCGGCGACGGAAACACAAATTCCTTGCCGAAGATGTGCACAGGCTTGCGCACCCGGAAGCAGAGCACAAGATAGGTCAGGGCAATGGACAGCAGCAGCACCCCCAGAATGCGGATATCCTTGATGGGCATCCTGGCCAGCAGTTCATCAGGAATCACCGGCGGCGCTACAAGAAAGATGAGGCCGCTCAGGCCCAGGGCGCCCACCCAGAAGGTCACGGCCAGCATGAGCACCAGGCGCACGATTTCGGACAGGGAAAAGCCCCAGGCGGAATAAAAGCGGTAACGCACGGTGGTGCCGCCCAGCAGCGCCCCGAAATTGTAGCTCACGGCCTGCCCCACCAGCGAAACCAGCCCCACGCGCGGCAGCGGCAGCGACTTGTGAATAGCCTTGAGGGCCAGCCAGTCATAGCCCACCAGAATGATATAGTTGATGATGGTCAGAAAGATGGAAAGGGCAATGCTGGCGTAGGAGACCTGCTCGATGCTGAGGCGGATTTCTTCCAGGCTGTAGGCCCTGAGCTTCTGATACAGAAGATAGATGGCCAGCACAAACAGACCAGTGATGAGCACCGGACCGAGATAGCGCAGATACTTTTTCATGATGCCTCACAGCAGGATCGGTGGGAACGATATTGCCCAAAGTCTATACGCACTTTTGCCGAGCCGCAAGCCCGCAGGCAGGAGGGCTTGACCCCCCTTCACCGAAGGGCTATAGTTAAACGGTGCAAATGGCACAAAGTCCGCTGCTGCCGGCGGACATTCTTTTTGGCCTGTGCCGGAACGTCCCGCCTGACGCCGCGCACGGCTTTCGTTTTTTTCTTCACGGGACATGCAAGCCTTGCAAGGCACCTTTGCGGATTGTGCGACAGCCGCAGGATGTCGCATACGGAATGCTTTTCGCCGCACGGCGACAAATGGTGGCGCATGACGCGCCCAAGGAAGGACAGTATGGCCGTTACCAATATTCCCATTACGACCCTGGGCTACAAACGACTGGAAGAGGAGCTGGCGCGCCTCAAGAGCGAACGCCCCCACATCATCCAGGCCATCAAGGAAGCGCGCGAGGAAGGCGACCTGCGCGAAAATGCGGGCTATGACGCCGCGCGCGAACGCCAGGGCATGACCGAAGCCCGCATCAAGTACATCGAATCCCGCCTGGGCCTCTATACCGTCATTGATCTGGACAAGCTCTCCGGCGACAAGGTCATCTTTGGCGCCACGGTGGAAGTGGAAGACGTGGATACCGAAGAAAGCCGCACCTTCACCATCCTTGGCCCGGATGAGGCCAACCCCGCCAAGGGGTCCATCTCTTTCCTGTCGCCCGTGGGCCAGGCCCTGCTGGGCAAGGAAGTGGGGGACGAAGTGAGCGTGGACATTCCCCGCGGCCGCGTGACCTACGAAATCGTGGACATCAGCTTCCGCGGTTCTTCCGCCCTGGACTAGCCGACCACGGCGGCATCCCGCCTTGGCGGGCATGGCCGCTCCTGTGCCGCCAGCGCGGCAGAAAACGCCTTTTGCTCCGGCAGAAGGCGTTTTCTGCATGCAGTGTTTCTGCCTTCAGTCCCGGAAAAAGAGGCGCCGTCCTCCGCTGGACTGCGGCTCCTCATGCAGGCCCCGTCTGCCGGACACATAGCCCGGTGATATGGGCACGGCCTCTCTGTCGGACCGCTTTTCCACGGACTGTTCCAGACGGGCCAGGCGCACGGACAGATCGGCATTTTTCTGCCACAGTATCCTGTTTTCCCTGTTCAGGTCCCGGCGCTCCTCTTCCAGCCGCATGAGCTGCTCCTGCAACCAGGTGCAGTAACCGCACTGCTGCCCCGCATTTTCCGCCCCTGCCGCAGGGCGCGACGAAACCGCCCTTCCCCGCTCTGCGCCCCTGGCGGCATGAACGGAAAAACGTTCTTTTTTCCCGCTTTCCTGGCCGGACGGCGCAGCCTTCCGCACCGATTCTTCGGCGAAATTCTGTTCCAGTCTGTACATATTTTCGTCCGTACAAGATGCCGCCGGCGCAAAATCCCCTCCCTGCACCCCCGTTCTGGCGGGAGTGCCGCCCGACGGTCCTTCGGCTGACTGTTCTCCGGTCAGCAACCAGCCGATTTCCACATGACATATGCGGCAAATGGCCAGCACCACCTCCACATTGGGGCAGTTCTCGCCCCGTTCATATCCTCCCAGGGCGCCCTTGCTGATGCCCAGCAGGGCAGCAAATGCCTCCTGTGACATGCGGCCGCGGACCTGACGAATCCGCTCTCCCAGTTTCTGCATATTTCTTCATCCTTGCCCTCCTCCAAAAAAGAACAGAAAATCAACCAGTAACAATAAAAAACAAACAAATAGTCATAATTTTGTTTACTTGACTGAGATTTTGTTCTACTAAAGAGGTGTGGGCGATATTTTGAGCCAATACATTTCCTGGGAGCATAATAACCGCCCACACTCTGGAAAGCAATGCCGCTCCCCGTGCAGGCTATCAGTAACAGTATGAAATCTGTATATCTTTTTGCCGATGCCCTGCACGGGGCGGCCCTGTCGTCATCTGGCAGCCGCCCGCGCTGGACGCCGTGCGGCCGTGCCGCAATTTCGGGAGAGGTTGTATGCAACTGACCAAGGGTGCCATAGGAAATCTGATAAATCGCTACAAGGCAGTACTCAAGAAATGCCACCTGCTCAATGCCTTCGGCTCGCTGGCTGTGGCTGGCATGCTGGTCATGGGCAGCGCCGGAATTGCGGGGGCGGCGGACTATAGTCTTAGCTCGGATTATAATACACAAATTGAGATTGCTGAAGGCGAAAATTCTAATATTCAATTGAATGGATACAACATCAACACTGGAGCAGACAAAGCTATCATTGTAAATGGAAAATTAGAAATAAACGATTCTGCATCTTCTGGAAAAATATCTTCAAATGACATGTGTATAGACATAATGTCTAGCCTAGGAAATACAGCTGAAGTTATAATAAATTCTGGTACAATTGAAGCAACTGGCAGCGGAACACCTACTGCCATATTCCTATGGCCAGACGGTGGGACGGCAAAAGTAACAATAAATGACGGCACAATACGCAGCAGTGTTTATGCAATAACGGGAAACGGAGCTGGACAAGATGGAACAGAAATAAATATCAACGGTGGGCTTATAGAAAGCACTGGTGGTACAGCAATATATCATCCACAGGCAGGAATTATTAACATTTCAGATGGCACTATTATTGGTCCTTGCGCTATCGAAATGAGAAGTGGTGATGTAAATATATCTGGTGGAACTATTACTGGTAACAATGATGAATTTTTAACACGTAATAGTGGTAATGGAAACACCGTATATGGAGCAGCCTTGGCCATCAGCCAGCACACAACACAAAAAGATATTAATGTTAATATAACAGGCGGAACATTTAATGGCATATATGCCATATATGAAGCCGATCATACTGGAGGTAAGAACACAGGTGCTGGCTACAAAGATAATGTAAATATTTCTATAACAAATGGCACCTTTAATGGCAAAATATATAGCCAGCATTGCGAAAACTTCATTACTGGAGGCACATTCTCCGACCCGACAGCTTTGCATTACCTTGGCGATGGCGCCAATATAAAACTTTCCTTGACAGAAGATTACTCTGGTGAGACTGGCACTCTTAACAATAAAGCCTTCAATATCGGTTCTAACCGCACGGTCGCCATGGATCTTGGCGGGCACACCTTCTCGATGACCAAGTCTGGAAACACCAGCGCCGGCAACATCAGCGTTGCCAACGGAACGCTTAAACTTGCACAGGACTTGGCCCTGACGGGTGGCACGCTGGACATGTCCAGCAGTAGCACACTGGCCATCGACGGTGGCAGCCTGACCATCGACGGCGGTACCTTTGTGGCGGACGCCAGTCTGCTCCTTACAGAGGGCTTGGAGACCAACACGACCAACGGCATCCGCGACACCAACATCGTCGGGACCAAGGGCAATCTGAATCTGCGCTGGTTTGACGACGACTACACGGCAGATGAATATGCCACTGCCAAGAAAAATTTGCTGGGCCAGGGCACGGAAGGTGCTACCCTGAACTTCCTCAATGCCAGCCTTGCCCTCAATGACACGCAGGACCTGGTCGTGGGGGCGGCGCAAAACGACAATGAAGTTACCATCACCATGGCTCCCGTTGTGGTGGAGGCAACAGAGAAACCTAGCGACGCTGCTACATCCTCTGAAAACGTAATCGACTCTGTGCCAGATAAGATTGTCTCGGTCGTTCACAAGGACGACAACACTGAGGACAAGGAACTCCTGGCGGCCGATACCATTACTATCGCCGACAGCAGCAAATTCACCGCCAAGGGGCTGGAAATCGCCGGTACGGAGGGTGCCGCGACTGTCACCCTCAAAGTGACTGACAACTCCGACATCACCCTGACTGGTGGCGAAGGCTGTTCCACCGGTGTTGTGGCCGAGGGAGAGGCCGTGGCAACCGCTGTCACTGTTGACAGCGCCACCTTGAACATGGGCCTTGCCGGCAACACGCAGGATCAGGGCCTGACGCTGGCGAAAGCAACGGTTACCAATGGCGGCACGCTCAACGCCAACGGCGGTGGGGAAGGAACTTCCCAGTACGCCATCGATGCCCTGACCATGGAGGCTAACTCCCAGGTCAACGTGCTGGACAGCATCATGCAGATCGGCGAGTTCACGGCCGGGGGCGGCACCATGTTTGTGGATCCTGCCTATGTGAATATTGGCAACGTGGCTAGCACGTTCGGTACGGAACTGCTGGTGGGCGCCGGTTCCACCGTCAATATCGGCGGCATGTCGGAAGCGGACATGCGCCAGGCCATGGAGACGGCCGGGATATCTGTTGGTCCCAACTTCACCGTGGGGGCCAACCAGTCTGTACTGGTTCTGGGGCAGAACCTTACGCTTGGCAGCACTGGCAAAATCGTCGTGGATGCCAATGTCAATGAGGCTGGCGAGATCAGTGGCGGCTCGGTATCTCAGGGCGCTTACTTCGGCACTGACTCCCTGCTGGTGGTCAACGGCAATACCATCAACGGCACGGCGGCGGCCATTACTCTTGACGCCAGTAACCAGAACCTCTACGTCCAGAGCGGCGCCAAGCTGGTGATCGCTAATGCCGTGAACGGGCAAACTTACACCATCGTGGGCAATGTGAATACGGGCGGGTCCACCCTCGACGGCTGGAAGGGTGTTAGCTCCACCACGGACATGGTCTCGCTGGGTGATGCGGCGTTTACGGATGCCACAGGTTCTCCCACTACTGTTACGGTATCCGCCACCCGCAACGACGCCGCCACGGTCTTCCCCAAGCTCAGCGACGGCATGGCCGATGCGGTGAATACCCTGTATGGCCAGCAGCTCAACAACGTGGACTCCCCTGACATGGGTGTGCGCTTCCTCAGCCGTGCCACGGACAATCGCTACCTGGGCGCGGACAAGGACGCCGCTGCCTCCACCATCGAAAGCGCGGCCCGCATGGCCTTTGCCGGCGCCGTGCCGCAGATGACCAAGATGGCGTCCGATGCGGCCACCAATGCCGTGGTCAACCGTCTGGGCTTTGCCAATCCGGCTGACGGCATCCAGGCCATGGATGCCGAAGGCAAGATTGTGGACCGCAACACCACCGGCTTTGCCCTGTGGATTGCGCCCCTGTGGCAGAACATGCACGGCTGGAGCATGGAAGCCGGCAATATGGACTACGGCTTCAACGGCAACCTGGGCGGCGTTTCCCTGGGTGCGGACTACACCTTTGAAAACGCCATCCGCGCCGGTATCACCTTCAACATCGGCGGCGGCTATGCCGAATCCTCCGGCGGCGACCTCAGCAGCACCCAGAACAATATGAACTTCTGGGGCCTGGGCGCCTACGTGGGCTGGAACTACCAGAACTTCGGCCTCATGGCTGATGTGGCCTACACCAGCACCTGGAACGACCTGTCCCAGGATATGGACGGCCGCATGGGCATGGGCGATCTGGAAGCGGACGTGCAGGCCAGCGCCCTTTCCGCCGGCGTGCGTGCCGAATACAAGCTGGAAACCAGCGTGCTGGATGTCATCCCGCACATCGGCGTGCGCTACATGAGCCTCAATACCTGGGGCTATGATGTGGAAAGCAGCGGCGGCACCCTGCTGGAAGCCGACGGCTTCCACCAGGACATCTGGACCTTCCCTGTGGGCATCACCTTCAGCAAGGACCTCCAGATGGGCAACGGCTGGGCCTTTACCCCCAGTGTGGACTTCTCCGTCATCCCGGCGGCCGGCGATATCGAGGCCAAGCATGACGTGGCGTTCACCGGCCTGCCCGGCAGCTATGAAGTGGAAACCCAGATGATGGACTATCTCACCTGGCAGGGTGGCATCGGTCTGGAACTGGGCAATGAAAACATGAGCATCGGCGTGAACTACACCCTGCAGGCCGGCCAGAACAGCACTGGCCATGGTCTGTTCGGTTCCTTCCGTTACGAGTTCTAACCCATACCAGAGGAGCACTGCCCCGCAGGCCGGGGCGGTGCTCCTTCTGCGCTTGCCTTCCCCTCTCCGGCGGGACGCGCGGGGCGTTCCGCCGGAAATGCCGACAGGGCCGGCCTTTCCCCTTCCGGAGACCGGCCTTGTCCTTCCCCGCCATCCGTCTTGCTGCCGGGGCACGCCAATCGGCACACTTCATGCCCCGTAAAGGAGTTTTCATGCCCCGTCTTGCCACCCTTCTGCCCGGCCTTGCGCTGCTGCTTGCCCTGCCGCTGGCCGGATGCCTGGACACCGGCGGCAGGCCCCCTGTGGTCTGCGTGGATGTGGAGCGCATCCTCACCCAGTCCAAGGCCGCCGGGCAGGCCAATGACCATGTGCAAAAGGTCCAGGACATTCTGCAAAAGGGCCTGGCCGCCTATCAGGAAGAGCTGAAAAAACACCCCGAAGAAAAACGCCAGCAGGAACTGCGCCAGGGCCTGGCCCTGCTGCAACGCCAGCTGGATGTGGAGCGCGCCGCCGCCCGCAACGTGGTCAGCCAGCACATGCTGGCCCAGATCGCATCCTGGCGCGCCCAGAAGGGAGAGGCCATTGTCATTGCCCGGCAGAATGTGCTGGACGCGCCGGACAGCGTGGACATCACCGCGGATATCCTCCGCCTCATGGATGCCGGCAGCGTCACCTTTGCGGAGCTGCCCACCGTGACCATCCGCAGCCAGACGCCCGACCAGGCCGCCCAAAGCGGCACGGCAGAAAAATCCGGCGCCAAACCCGCCAAAAAATAACGAGGTTCCCCATGCCCGCCCTGAAAAAAACCCCTGCCAACAGCGCCTATCCTGACCAGAGCGCACAGGCCGATCCCGCACAGGTGCGCGTAGCCCTGCTGCCCGCCCCCGGCATGCGCACCACCTATGCCAATGCCTTTCAGACCACTTTCGCCGCAGGCGAGGTGCTGCTCACGGCCTGCGTCAGCCAGCAGGAACGCGACCAGCAGGGCCCCGTGCTTGCCGTGCAGCCTCAGCTGCGCCTGGGCATGACGCCCCACAGCGCCAAGCGCCTGGCTGCCGCCCTGGCCCAGGCCATTCAGCAGTACGAGGAACAGTTCGGCGAAATTGCCCTCTAGTCTCCCGCTTTCTGCCGACCTGCCCCGGCAGAATACCGGCACCCCCCCAGCCGCCGCAACGGGGGGTGCCTTTTTTGTTCCCGGGCGCAGACTGATGCCGGCAAAAAAACGGGGCGGCCCCCTGCGGAACCGCCCCAGACCCCGGAAGTCGCAGCAGCCTTTCCCCTGTTACAGGGGAGTCCGCCAGTCGTTGTCAAACGAGGCGCCCAGCTGCGGATTACGCAGCGGACTGCGCCGGATGTCGTCCCCCCAGCGATCCTTGAAGCGCTGCAATATCTGCTGATAGGCAATATAGTTCTCGCGCGACTCTGCCGCACGCAGGGTGCCGCACTGGGTGCCGGAGCCTTCCTGAATGGCCACCTGCACCGCCACGGCCAGGGCATCTTCCAGATGGTCCCCTGTCAGTTCCCACTGGCCCCAGGCGCACATAAGGGTCTTCAGCCGGCGACGGGCTGCCCCAAGGCAGAAATCCGCCCCGGCCAGGCTGCCGAAGTTCACATTGAAGCCATTGCGGTCGCGGAACAGGTCCCGGCGCACCACCAGGCATTCCATGGGCGCGGCAATGGCCGGCCGGCTGATGCGCAGCAGGCCCCGCCCCGCCCGGGCAAGGTCACTCCGCGCCGTACCGCGCAGCCAGGCAAAGGGCAGTCCGCCGGCGCCGGGCACAAGCCCCGCATTCCAGACACTCCCCCCGCGGTACACCGTGCCGCCCACCACGCCCATGCCGGGGCGCAGGGCCTGGAGCAGCAGCTGTTCCGGCCGGCAGCCCGGCAGGGGCAGCAGCGCCGCATCCAGGAAAAAGAGCAGCTCGCCGGCAGCGGCCTCCGCCGCGGCATTGCAGCCCCCTGCCCAGCTTGTGGCCGGCGGCAGCGCCCGCCAGCCGGCAACAGGCGCGGGAAGCACGGCTTCAGGAGACTGCTCCACCGGCTGCCAGAGCACGTCACAGGGCCACTGCCGTCCAAGACCCTCCAGCGCTTCCACCAGCCGGGAAGAAGGCTCCACACCGGGACGAGCCAGCACCACCACGCTGACAGCAGGCGGCGATGCCGGCACAGGCAGCGCCAGCCGGAACACTCCCCGGCCCAGCGGGCATATTTCGGCCGTGCGCCCGGTGCGCACGCCATGGGCCTCCAGTGCCCGGACCGCTGCGGCCTCACCCCGCTCATGCCCGCGGGCGCAGGGGCCGTCAGCCCGCCGGTGATAGAGCACCAGCGGCAGCTGAGTCACCTGCCGGTCTTCCAGACTGTCTGTCAGCCGCAGCAGCAGGTCGTAGGCTTCTGCCCCGTCCACGCCGTCCCGGGCAATGCCCCCGCAGGCCAGCACACTCTCGCGGGCCATGAGCACGGGCCGGCCCAGCACATCGCCCCCTTCCAGCAGGTCACGGTCAAAACCGGTTTTGAACCAGGGGTCGCGGGCAAGCCCGCGCCCGTCCACCTGGTCCTCGTCGGCATACACAAGGCGCAGCTCCGGCTGCCCGGCCACAACGCGGGCCATGGCGGACAGCGCGTCAGGCGCAAGGCTGTCTCCCTCGTTCAGCACCAGGAGCCAGGGCGCCCGGCTCATGTCCAGGGCCGTGCGCAGGGCCGCGGCCAGCCCGCTGCTCGAAGATTTCCGGCAGGCAATGCGGCTGTCCTCGTGGGGCAGCTGCCGCAGCCAGGCCGCCGTGGCCTCGGAAGCGCCGTCATCCACAAGGCAGAGCTGCCAGCAGGCATGCTGCTGGGCCAGCAGCGAATCCACACTGGCCCGCAGCTCCTGCAGGCCGGCATGGCGCACCGGCAGCAGCACGGCCACGGGCGGGCATGCCGCGTCTTCCGGGCACGGCGCAGGACGGCCCACCTGCGACGGGGCCGCCTGCGGGGCACGGCGCGGACCGTCCTTCAGCTCGCGCCAGGCAGGGTACAGGCCGGCACACTGGGCCAGCGAACACTCGTACACGTCGGCCATGTGCAGGGCGTGCATGGCGGGCAGCAGCAGCTGCTGCCGGAAGGCCGCCGCATCCCAGTCCGCCAGGGCAGCCTGCATGCCGTCCTGCCCGCTGCGGCCGGCGCAGCGCACAAGGTCGGCCTGCCGGGCCACATACCATTCCAGCGCATGGGGCAGGCAGGAGGAGAACTGCCGGCACAGCCGGCGCAGCGTGTGGGCCTCGTCAGCGGGCATGGCCGCCAGCAGCGGCGCCAGACGGCCGGCATCTCCCGTGGCGCGCCAGGCAAGGTAGGCCTCTTCCCACGCGGCATTTTCCGGCAGGGGCGCGGCCATCACCAGGTCGGCATGCCCCTGCATGAGCCAGGCATTGACCGCGCAGACATCGCCGCACATGTCCGCCATATCGGGCCGCGGGGCCTCCGGCAGACGCCCGGCCTCCGCCAGGCTGTTCCACTGCTCCGTGATGCGCAGCGGCAGAAAGATGTCCCGCAGGCGGGCCTGCGCCCGCGGGGTCACGGCAAAGAAGGCGCCGGCACCATAGGCACCGGCCAGGCGCAGGCACAGGTCCGGCCCGGCCAGCGTGTCCAGCTGTTCGGCAAAACCGCCCTGCGCCAGCACGGCGTCACGCCGCAGCAGCAGACTTTGCCCCGGCAGCAGCCGGCAGCGCAGCAGGTCCGCATGGCTGGCCTCCGCCGCGGGCAGGCCCTCGTGCGGCACACGCAGGCAGCCGCCGCCATCCACGGCCAGACCGGCCATGCTCACATGGTCCCGGCCGTTTGCCCCCGCATACCGCCAGAGCGGACTTATGCCCAGGCAGGCGGGGTCAGCCTCCAGACGGCTGACCAGCTGGGGCAGCAGACCCTCCGGCGGTTGCAGGGCATCGCTCCAGACAAGACAGTAATGGGTGGCGGCGGCACGCATGGCCGCATTGAGCGCCGCCGTATCCTTGCAGAGCTGCACCGCCGCGCCTCCGAACGCCTGCTCCCATTCTTCACGGGATGCCTGCGGGTCAGAAGTCAGCAGCAGCACGGTGCAGCGCACGGCCAAATCCCCAGCCAGTAACGTGGGTATGATAGTCGTGTCCATGAATCCATGCTAGGGCAGCCCCGCGCGGAAAGCAACCGTCCGTCGGACGCTGCCGGCACGAAAAGGCGCCATCAGGTCGGACGCATGCCGGGACTTGGCAGCGCCCCTGTGCTCTGCTATCGTGGGCTGTCCCTACACCCCATCAACACATCATGATACAAACGCTCTTTCCCCGCATTCTTTATTTGCTGGCCATTCTGGCGGGCGTGCTGCTGCTGCGCGGCAATCCCACCACCCTCTTTCTGGCGGCCTGCTTTGCCTGCCTCAGCCTGCCCATTTACCGGCGCTTTGTGCATGCGGCCTTCCGCCGGCGCCGCAAGCTGCTGCAGCATCCCCCGGGTCTGGTGCGCCACCTGCGCCTGCGCATCAATGAACGATCCCCCCTGGCCGCCTACGTGCTGCTGGTTATTTCCGCCGTCACCGTGCCCATCGCCACCCTGGTGCTGCTGGTTTCCCCCCAGGTGGCAGGCGGTCTTGTCCGCCTGCGCGAGCTGCGGGAAAACAATTTTCAGATGCCCGCCGACTGGGTGGAGCGCTTTCGCGCCCTTGAGGCCAAGCTCTCCGCCTATCCCGGCCTGGAATCCACGTATCGGGAAACCGTCCAGAACATCAACAAGACCCTGAGCGACTCCATGGGCCTGCTCATCAACCGCGGTTTCGACGTGCTGGGCGGCACCATGAACGCCCTGTGGTGTCTGGTGCTCTTTGTCATCCTCACGATCATCTTTGCCCTGTACGGGCGCCGTGTGGCGCTCATCACCTCCCGCGTGCTGCAAATGCCCCTGGCCATGCTCTACCGCTTTGTTTCGGCCTTTCGCCGTGCCCTGCGCGGCATCATGCTGGGCATCATCCTTGTGGCCATGGTCCAGGGCGTGCTCTGCGGCATCGGCTTTGCCGTGGCGGGCATCAACCAGCCCGCCTTCTGGGGGCTGCTGGCCGCCGTGGTGGCGCCCATTCCCTTTGTGGGCACGGCGCTGGTCTGGCTGCCGCTGTGCATTTCGCTCTG
Source organism: uncultured Desulfovibrio sp. (assembly GCF_944324505.1). Classification (NCBI taxonomy): domain Bacteria; kingdom Pseudomonadati; phylum Thermodesulfobacteriota; class Desulfovibrionia; order Desulfovibrionales; family Desulfovibrionaceae; genus Desulfovibrio; species uncultured Desulfovibrio sp. Next base: position 30,605 of record NZ_CALUWO010000011.1, on the reverse strand, counting down.
GTTCACGGGCAAGACCATGGCCGCCGTGGGGCTGGCCCTGTGGGGAACCCTGGCCGTGGCCGGCGTGGACAATGTGCTGCGCCCGCTCTTTCTGCGCCAGGGCATCAAGGCGCCGTTTTTTGTGCTGGTGCTGGCCATTCTGTGCGGCCTGACCAGCTTTGGCCCCGTGGGCCTTGTCATGGGGCCGGTGCTGCTGGCCTTTGCCAAGCAGGCCCTGGAAGAAGCCCACCGGTTTTACGTATGACAGGCATGACCGTATCTTCTCTTCGTCGCTCCGCTGCTGGCGGATGGTCCGCATGCCGCCTGGCGGCCCTGCTGCTTCTGGTACTGGCCCTGCTGCTGGTACCGGCTGGCCAGGCCTGTGCCGGTGTGCGGGCCGCCATTCTGGTCAACATGAAGACCGGAAAAATCCTGTACGAGCGCAATGGCAATCTGAGCATTCCCCCCGCCTCCCTGACCAAGCTCATGACCATGTATCTGGCGCTTGATGCCGTCCGGGACGGGCGCATATCCCTGCAACAGCCTGTCCGCGTCACCCGCGAGGCATCCCGGGCCGGCGGATCGCGCATGCAGCTGCGCGCCAATCAGCGCGTGAGCCTGTCCAATTTGCTCATGGGCATGATGGTGGCCTCGGGCAATGATGCGGCCCTGGCCGTGGCCCATGCTCTGTCGGGCAACAGCACCCGGCGCTTTGTGCAGATGATGAACCGCAAGGCCCGCGCCCTGCGGCTGACGCGCACCGTTTTCAAGAATCCCAACGGCCTGCCCGCCGCCGGTCAGAAAACCACCGCCAGGGACATGATGCGCCTGGCCCTGTCCTATCTGCGCACGCATCCGTCCTCCAGCCGCTACCACGGTACCCGCTACTTTACCTATGGCGGACGGACCATGCGCAATACCAACCGCCTGCTGGGCAAGGTGCTGGGCGTCAACGGCCTGAAAACGGGCTTCACCGCCGCCAGCGGCTACAATATCATCGTGACGGCCGAGCGGAAGGGCGTGAAGCTCATGGTGGTGGTGCTGGGGGGCAGCAGCCGCGTGGCTCGTGACCGCATGGCCTACCGCCTGCTCGAAACAGGCTTCAAGTATCCCGCGTCTCCCACCCGCGTGCAGCGGGCCATGGGCAGCCGGCGGCGTTGATTTTACATAGTGTTACGCACACCGTATTGCGTCAGCGCACGGATTGTGTCACAAGAAGCTGGTAACTCTGTTCCCGCTTGACCTTGCGGGAGCGGCTCCGTATGCTAAAGCCATTCGGCCACAGGCCACAATTCAAGGGAGGCTCCTTTCATGTTCGGTATCGGCACCCAGGAAATACTCATCATTCTTGTCATCGTCCTGCTGTTGTTCGGCGCCAAGAAACTGCCGGAAATCGGCGGTGGACTGGGGCGCGCCATCCGCAATTTCAAACGAGCCTCCTCGGAGCCTGACGAAATCGACATCACCCCCGGCAAGGACAAGCAGCAGGCTTCCTCTTCCGAGGATGATTCCCGCAAAGCCTAAGCAGGAGGACCCCAGAGATGAAGGCTGAACAGATATCCGTCTTTCTCGAAAATCGCGCCGGCCGTCTGGCCGAAGTAACCCGCACCCTGGCGGAAGCCAATGTCAATATTCGCGCCCTTTCCCTGGCGGATACGTCTGACTTCGGCATCCTGCGCCTCATTGTCTGCAATCCGGAGCATGCCAAGAACGTGCTGAAGGAAAAGGGCTTTACCCTCGGCCGCACCTCGGTGGTGGCGGTGGAGGTGCCCGACCGTCCCGGCGGCCTGGACAGCGTGCTGCAACTGGTGTCCCAGCATGACATCAACGTGGAATACATGTATGCCTTCCTGCGGCATGACTGTGACCGCGCCATCATGATCTTCCGCTTTGACAAGGTGGACATGGCCATTGACCTGCTGAAGGACAACGGCTTCATCATCCTGCCCCCCGAAAAGATCTGCGGCTTCTAGACCCCGCTCCCGCCATACGCACGACAAGGGAGGAAAGCGCCTTTCATGACAGACCGGTGCGGCCGGTCTGCCGGAAAGGGCAGCTTCCTCCCTTTTTTTCTTCTATGCCTGCGGCATGTCCCTGCCCGGCCCTGCGGGCTGCCGGAAACATGCGCCCCCTCGCCGCCCTCGTGCGCTATCCTGTCCCATTCCCCGGCCCCGTTTGCCTGCCGGCAGGGGCGCTGCATTCCCGGTGCGTGACCTTGGTGCGCCCGTTTTTTCTGCCGCCGCACGGACGGGGAAGGTACGCCTTCGCTCCAGACGCCGTGCCCGCCGCCGGCATCGTGCCGCCACGCGGGCGGAGGAGTGCCGGGCCGATGAGTTGATCACGGGGAGGCTGCGCCTGCCGCCGCACAAGCAGCAAACGGGGATGGAGGGTGCCGCCTTTTCCAGAAAGGAAAAGGCCCTCGTCCTGCCGCCAGGCGAACGAGGGCGCGCCCTCGCCGGGGCGGGCAGCCCGTGCGCCCCATGTTGCCAACATCCTGCCGCGACAGTCCTTTTTCCGGCGTGGACCGGAGCTTCCCGCCTGTCCCCGCTGGACACATGACCAAGCGACACCTTTTCGCATTATTTATAACATATTGATATTTATGATAAAAAAATAAAAATTCCCGCCGAAGAAAAAAATTTTTCCATTTACCTCTTTTCAATTTCGCAGGGTGTCTTATCTCTATGCCGATGCGGGGGATATGGACATCACCCACACCCCGATCCGACACTCGAGCAGCCAGCGGCTGCACTCAAGATAAAAATTCTTTTGGAGGAATACCATGAACCTGAAACCTCTCCATGACCGTGTACTGGTCAAGCGCGTCGAATCCGAAGAAAAGACCGCCGGCGGCCTTTTCATTCCCGATACCGCCAAGGAAAAGCCCTCCAAGGGTGAAGTGATCGCCGTGGGTCCCGGCAAGGTGGAAAACGGCAACCGCATCGAAATGTCCGTGAAGGTTGGCGACACCGTGCTGTTCAACAAGTATGCCGGCACCGAAGTGAAGCTGGACGGTGTTGAACACCTCGTGATGCGCGAAGACGACATCCTCGCCATTCTCGACTAATTCTTCCTGCATAACCCGATCATTTCCTTAAGGAGACAATATCATGGCTGCTAAAGAAGTTCTCTTCGACGTCAAAGCTCGCGAAAAACTGGCCCGTGGCGTGGACAAGCTCGCCAATGCCGTTAAGGTGACCCTCGGCCCCAAGGGCCGTAACGTGGCCATCGAAAAGGCCTTTGGCGCTCCCGTCATCACCAAGGACGGTGTGACCGTTGCCAAGGAAATCGAGCTGGAAGACAAGTTCGAGAACATGGGCGCCCAGCTGGTGAAGGAAGTGGCCTCCAAGACTTCCGACGCCGCCGGCGATGGCACCACCACCGCCACCATCCTGGCCCAGGCCATCTATCATGAAGGCGTGAAGCTCGTGGCTGCCGGCCGCAATCCCATGGCCATCAAGCGTGGCGTGGACAAGGCTGTGGAAGCCCTCATCGGCGAACTGGCCAATCTGGCCAAGCCCACCCGCGATCAGAAGGAAATTGCCCAGATCGGCACCATTTCCGCCAACTCCGATGCCACCATCGGCAACATCATTGCCGAAGCCATGGCCAAGGTGGGCAAGGAAGGCGTGATTACCGTTGAAGAAGCCAAGGGCCTGGAAACCACCATGGACGTGGTGGAAGGCATGCGCTTTGACCGTGGCTACCTCTCCCCCTACTTTGCCACCAATGCCGAAAAGATGCAGTGCGAGATGGACAATCCCTTCATCCTCTGCTCTGAAAAGAAGATTTCCAATATGAAGGACATGCTGCCTGTTCTGGAACAGGTGGCCAAGGTGAACCGTCCTCTGCTCATCATCGCCGAAGATGTGGAAGGCGAAGCGCTGGCTACCCTGGTGGTGAACAAGCTGCGTGGCGCCCTGCAGGTGGTGGCCGTCAAGGCTCCCGGCTTTGGTGATCGCCGCAAGGCCATGCTGCAGGATATCGCCATCCTCACCGGCGGCCTGGTGGCTTCCGATGACACCGGCACCAAGCTGGAAAGCATGGCCCTCACCGACCTGGGCACCGCCAAGCGCGTGGTCATCGACAAGGAAAACACCACCATCGTTGACGGCGCCGGCAAGAAGGCCGACATCACCGCCCGCGTGAAGCAGATCCGCGCCCAGGTGGAAGAAGCCACTTCCGACTACGACCGCGAAAAGCTCCAGGAACGCCTGGCCAAGCTGGTGGGCGGCGTTGCCGTGGTGCATGTGGGCGCTGCCACCGAAGTGGAAATGAAGGAAAAGAAGGACCGCGTGGAAGACGCCCTCAACGCTACCCGCGCTGCTGTGGAAGAAGGCATTGTTCCTGGCGGCGGCACGGCCCTCATCCGCGTGTCCAAGGTGCTTGACACCATCAAGCCCGCTGACGACGACGAACTGGCCGGCGTGAACATCATCCGCCGCGCCATTGAAGCCCCGCTGCGCCAGATTGCCCACAATGCCGGCTTTGAAGGCTCCATCATTGTGGAAAAGGTGCGTCAGGGCAAGGACGGCTTCGGCTTCAACGCCGCCACCGGCGAATACGAAGACCTGCTGAAGGCCGGCGTCATCGATCCCAAGAAGGTGACCCGTACCGCGCTGCAGAACGCCGCTTCCGTGGCGTCCCTGCTGCTCACCACCGAATGCGCCATCAGCGACAAGCCCGAACCCAAGAAGGACGCCCCGGCCATGCCCGGCATGGACGGCATGGGCGGCATGGGCGGCATGTACTAGTCCGCATTCCCGCACTCGTCTGCAAGGCCCCTGCTCCGGCAGGGGCCTTTTTTTGTGTCCTCATCCCCTGCGCTGCGCCTGTTCGACGAGAGCCTTTCCGCCAAACTACGCCCTCCAGCAGGTAGGACGGCTGCGGGGCCGCCACAGGGCAGGGGCAGACAAAAAACGGCCACACCGGTGGACCGTTATGCGAACACTGCCCCCGCACGGAAGCGTGCCGGCATCATGAATACGTGCGCAGCGTACCGTCAGGAAGGACGCGCCCCCTGCCCCGGCGTGCGTTCCCCAGAGGAGCATCCATACCTTCCGGGGGACCGCCCGCCGGCTGCTCCCGCCCCCGTATTCAGCGCCGGGGCACAGATGACGTAGAACGAATTCCCGGCAACGAAGCCACATGTGCCCGCCCCTCGCTGCATATCGTGACAGGGGAAGGGGCACGGGCAGACCGGGGAAAAAGAAGGGGGGACCCCGTTGCGCACACAGGCGCCGGGAATCCCCCCAAAAAAGCCGCGGTCGTGCTGCCGGGCGGCTGTCTAGAACAGCCCTGTCACCTGGCCGCTTTCCAGGTCCACATCCACATTGCGGAAGGCCGGACGGGAACCGGTACCGGGCATGAGGCTGATATCGCCGGCCACGGGCACCACCAGGCCCGCACCGCCATAGAACAGCACGTCGCGCACCTTGAGTTCCCAGCCTCTGGGCGCTCCCTTGAGGGCAGGATCGTCACTGAGCGAATATTGCGTCTTGACCATGCAGATGCCCAGCTCGTCGGCATCGGGGCGTTCCTGCAGGGCGGCAAGGCGCTGCCTGGCCAGGGCAGAGAACTGCACGTCGTCCGCGCCGTACACCTGACGGGCAATGGCGCGGATACGCTCGGCAAAGGGCAGCGACCAGTCATAGAGCGGCGTGAACTGCGACGTTTCCTCACAGGCATCCAGCACGGCATCGGCCAGCTCCAGCGCGCCTTCGCCCCCCTGCGCCCAGTGCCGGGAAACGGCCACACGGGCGCCGGCCTCCTCGCAGGCATGCCGGATGGCGGCAATTTCCGCCGGCGTATCCGAGGCAAAGGCGTTGATGCAGACCACGGGCGGCACGCCGGAACGACGCACAATGCCGATATGGTGCAGCAGGTTGGCGCAGCCGGCCTCCACCATGCCCACGTCTTCGCGCACGTAGGCTTCGGGCAGCGGGCGGCCGGGCATGGGCTGGGGGGCGCCGCCATGATTCTTGAGTGCACGCACCGTGGCCACGATAACCGCCGCATCGGGCCGGAGGCCGCTGACCCGGCACTTGACGTTCCAGAACTTTTCATAGCCCATGTCGGCGCCGAAGCCGGATTCCGTCACATGAATATCACTGAGCTTGAGGGCCACCCGGTCCGCGATGACCGAACTCTGCCCCAGGGCAATATTGGCAAAGGGGCCGGCATGCACCAGCACCGGCTGCCCCTCGATGGTCTGGATAAGATTGGGCTTGGCGGCTTCCAGCAGCCAGGCGGTCATGGCGCCGGCCACTTCCAGATCGGCCGTGGTCACGGGATTGCCGTCGCGGTCCAGGGCCAGCACCATCCGGGCCAGCCGGGCGCGCAGGTCGGGCAGGTCGCGGGCCATGCTCAGAATGGACATGACCTCGGAAGCGGCCGTGATGTCAAAACGGGAACGCATCATGAAGCCGTCATTGTTGCGCCCATTGCCCTCGATGCCGATAATGATATTGCGCAGGGCCTGACAACAGAAATCCATGGCCCAGCCTGTGCCCACGCGGGTGGGGTCGATGTTCAGCCGGCGCATGCCGGACAGGCGGGCCAGCTTGGCGTCGTCATAGTTGCGTTCATGCTGCATGCGGGCAGTCAGGGCGGTCATGGCCAGATTGTGCGCCGCCGTAACGGCATGGATATCGCCCGTGAAATTGAGCGAATAAGGCGTGAGCGGAATGCACTGGGCCAGCCCGCCGCCGGCGGCAGACCCCTTCATGCCCATGGTGGGACCGCCGGACGGCTGCCTGATGGCCGCCGAGGCACGCTGCCCGCGCCGGGCCAGGCCCTGCACAAGGCCGATGGTGGTGGTGGACTTGCCTTCGCCCAGGGGCGTGGGCGTGATGGCCGTCACGTCCACATATTTGCCGTCGGGCTTGTCGTGCAGACGGCGCAAAACCTCGTGCTGCTCGATCTTGGCCATGTAGTGCCCGTAGGGCAGAATCTCCTGCGGCAGCAGGCCCAGCTCCTCCGCCACGGCGGCGATGGGCTTCATGCGCTTTTCGGCATCCTGGGCAATTTCCCAGTCCTGAAACTGTGTGGGGTCAAGAGCCATATGTTCTCCTCATGGGGATGGTTCCGCACTGTCAGTGCCCGCGTGCGGCAGGCCCTCTGCTCTGCCGCCGCAGCCCTGCGCTGCCGCAGGGATATCGTCTGTCCAGCCATATCCGGTCTGCCATGACGATAGCTGGCCTCCCGGACTGGAGCAAGCGGACGAAATGCGTTATACAGCAGGTGAGGCAGCTTGCACTGCCTGTGCTGCCCGTTTGCTGACCAGCCAGGGGGACCGCCCGTGCCTGATATACCCTTTTTCCGCCTGCTGCGCCGTCGTGGGCGCCTGTTCCTCTGTCTTGCCCTGCAAAGGCAGGGGCAGGACTGGCTTGCCTGCCTGAGCGGCGGCCAGGCGCACATCGGCGCCGTGGCCCTGGCCCTGCCCGAAAACGACGCGCCGCCCCGTCTTGCCCTGCTGTCCCGCCCCGGCCATCGGGAAGATGCCCTGGCGCAGGACATGGCCCGCCAGCTGGCAGCCGCCAGCCGCAGCGCTGTCTGCGTCTGCGCCGGCATCCATTATCCGGCCATCAGCCCGGAGGAAATCGCCACGGTGCTGCACCTCTGCCAGGACATGACCCATGAGGCAGCCGGCCGGCTGGCGGCCATGCCCTGCGCAGAGCAGCGGCCGGCACCCGCACCCCAGGGCCGGCCGGACCGGCGCGCGGCGCACAGGCGGCTGCCCCGGGTCCGGAGCAGGCTTACAGCACTTCGTAGATACGGGCAAAAACGTTGTCGTAGACCAGCTTGAAATATGGCGAAAAACGCGAATCGCCGGGGCTGGACATGAGCAGCTGCACCATGAGGGAATTGTACAGGCCATTGTCCAGCACCAGCTTTTCCCCGGTGACCCGGTTGAACAGGCAATGCACGTTGCGCCGCGAGGCCATGAAGGCCTCGCGCTCTTCCGGGCTTGCCTTGGGGTGCTGATCCACCCATTCCTGTACGTAATCCCGATGCGTCACGCCGGTTTCGTCAAACACCGTGATGGTGGCCACACGCACCGGTTCCGGGCTGCCTTCCAGCTGCACGGCGCCTTCCCGGAGATTGTAGGCCATGGCCCTGGTCACGATGGACATGGCCCCGCCCTCGCCTTCCCTGGTCCGGAAGTTCCAGCGGCCGAAATTGCTTATCCAGAAGCCCAGGCGCAGCATTTCAAAGCTCACCACCACATACTGCTTGCCGCGGGCTTCCACCAGCGCCGTTTCCGGCGAGCGCAGGCGATCCATGAGCGCCTGCGCGGCATCGCCATTCAGACCGCGAAACACGTCATCCGGCTCGCCGCCGCTGAGCGCCGTGTACCGGATGAGCTGGCGGGCAAAGCGGGGATTGTCGGTGGCAAAGACGGCCGCGGGCAGATACAGCCACGGCCCCGCATGCTGGGCGCCGTCGGCAATGGTATGACGCCGGGCAAAGTGATGGGCGGCATAGCCCCAGTCCCACCAGAGCCAGAGCTTGCTGTCCGGCGGCGTCACGTCCCGGACGCGGGTCAGGGCATCGGCATGACGCCGGTTGATCATGGGGCCCTGGGACATGGCCTGAATAATGTCGGCAAACGGCGCCACCAGCAGACCGATGAGCACGGCGGACGTCACCAGCCCGGCCACGGCGCCCCGCAGGCTGTCACGCAGGATGCGCTGCAATATCCAGTACAGCGGCAGCGTCAGCCCCACGGCCACAATGGGCGCACCGAACATGACCATGCGCCCGCCCATCTTGGTGCTGAGCAGTCCCAGGGCCGCCAGCGGCAGCAGAAAGAGCGCCCCCGGCCGGCGCACCAGCACCCAGCAGAAGCCCAGCAGCCCCAGCAGGGACGCCTCCATCCACGGATGAAAGTAGGAGAGCACGGCCATGAGGCCCAGGTCCTGCACTTCGGTGATGGACTGCGCCACCGAGGGATAGACAAGCACCGTGCCTTCCGCGGTGGCGGCAGCATCCCCCGCCCGCTTGGTGTAGGCGCCGAAATGACGGATCAGGGTTTCCAGAATGCCGCCGCCAAGCATGAGCGCGCCCACGCCGCACCAGAGCACAAGCAGCACCCAGGGGCTGGTAAGCAGGCTGCGCAGACGCAGCGCCCAGGGGGTACGCCCCATGCCTACCACCAGCACCAGCGCGCTGCCCAGCAGCCCGGGCAGGCCCAGCAGGGCCGGCAGGGCATAGGCCAGCGCCCCCAGCAGCAGCAGACAGCGCCGCCCGCGCGGGGCCATGACCAGACTCATGAAGGCCAGCAGGCCCACATTGTAGCGCACAAGATACAGAAAGACAGAGTGCCATTCCAGCGACCACCAGGACACCAGCCCGGACAGACCCAGCAGAATCATCCAGCGCTTGCGCAGCGGATAGCCCAGACGGTCCACGGGCGCGGACAAGGGATGCAGCAGGCGCCGCAGCAGCACCCGCGGCAGCAGCATATAGCGCATGGCCCAGCAGGCCGGCGCCAGGGTCATGAGCAGGGGAAAGAACAGGGTCACCAGGTCCGTATCATAATAGCCCAGCAGGGTCCGGGCCAGAAAGCCGGGGGCCAGCGTCGTAAGCAGGCCGGCCGCCATGCCTGCCTCCATGCTGCCCAGCGCCCAGACCCAGAAAAAGACAATGAGCGCCACCAGCGTGGACAGCAGCATGGGAAACCAGAAAGCCACCGCCGCCGGATAGGTTCCCAGCAGGCCGGCCATGCCCTTGAGCATCTCGGCCATGGGATGCCCCACGGCCAGGCCAAAGCCCTCGGCCCCGGCCACCCAGTGGTAGGCATCGTGCGTGGCCAGCAGCCATTCGCTGCCCAGGCGGTATTCGGGATTCTGCCAGCAGGGCCATTCCGTGAGGCGCAGCACGAAGGCCAGCCCCACCGTGACCAGCGCCCAGATCAGTCCGCGCAGCCAGAAGCGGGAACGCTGACGGCTCAGCTGTGCCCGCACCCCCTCGGAAGCCGTGACGCCGGCGGCCAGCGGATCGGCCGCACCGGGGACCGGGGAATGGTCGGCAGGACTGTTCATGATCTGTTCTCCCTGTGCATGGGGTCATGTGTAATGGGGGAATGCGTGCGGCGCACGGCCCAGAACCAGCGCCGCACAGGCGCCGCGGCTCCGGCAGACCGCGCCAGACGCCGGACCTCGTATGCCTCGCAGGCCAGGCGTTCCCAGCCGGGGGGCAGCGCGGGCGCCTCCTGCCGGGCCAGAATGATCACCAGTCCGTCCGGCGCCAGCTGCGGTTCCAGCAGGGGCAGCAGCTCCTGCCAGGGCATGAAGGCCCGGCTGAGAATGAGGTCTGCCCGGCGGGACTGCTGCTCAAAGAAGTCCTGCGCCCGCCCGCGATAGACCTGCGTCTGCGGCAGCTCCAGGGCAGCCACCGCCTGCGAGAGAAAAAGGGCGCGCTTTTCCCGCACCTCCACCAGCCAGTAGCTGCCCCGGCGAAAGACCATGCGCAGGGGAATGCCGGGCAGACCGGCGCCCGCGCCCAGGTCCCAGCACAGGGGGGCGGCCGGCAGGGGCAGCCCGTCAAGGAAGCGGGCCAGATAAAAACTGTCGCCGGCCAGGTCCACCAGCGCCTCGCGCCAGTTCCGGGCGCCCACCAGGTTCATGGCCGCATTCCAGCGGCAGAGCATGGTCAGGTACTGCCCCAGGGGCGCAAGGGCCGGCGCCGGCACGGGCAGGCCGGCCTGCCGCACAAGGGCTGCCAGCGCCTCCGGGGTGGGGAGCGCCGGCGGACGAACGGACGGACGGGACGGGGACACGGCCGGGCGGCCGGACCGCGGGGAAGTAGCCCGCGCGGCGCCGGAACGGCTCGATTCGCCGGACAGCCGCCCCCGGCGGCCACGGCCGGAAGAGGAAGCGTTATTCTGCATGGGTCCTCATATCCTTGAGCGGCAGGACTTGCAAGCAGCAGCCGGATAACGTAAAAAATCCCCTTGCAATCTCAGTGTGGAGAAGGATCATGACCAAGCCCATTGCCTTGCTTTTCCCCGGCCAGGGTTCGCAGGAACCCGGCATGGGCCGGGACCTTGCCGATAGCAGCCGCGACGCCATGCAGCTCTGGAAGCGTGCTGAAAGCATCAGCCAGCTGCCCCTGCGCGAAATTTTCTGGGAAGGGGACGAAACCGCCATGAGCGATACCCGTGCCCTGCAACCCGCGCTTACCGTGGTCAATCTCAACCTCTGGCGCGAGCTGTCCCGCAAGGTGCATCCCGTGGCCGCCGCCGGGCACAGCCTGGGCGAGTTCAGCGCCCTGGCCGCTGCCGGCGTGCTGGACGAGGAAAGCGTCCTGCACATGGTCAGCCTGCGCGGACGCCTCATGGCCGAAGCCGACCCCGACAGGCGCGGCGGCATGGCCGCCATACTCAAGCTGAGCCTGCCGCAGGTGGAGGAACTGGTCAAGGCCGCTGCCACCGAAAGCGACAGGCCCCTGCGCATTGCCAACTACAATACGCCGGCCCAGTATGTGGTCAGCGGCGATGGCGAGGCCGTGGCGCTGGCCTGTCAGAAAGCCAAGGAAATGAAAGGGCGCGCCATACCGCTCAAGGTCAGCGGCGCCTTTCACAGTCCGCTCATGGCCAAGGCCAATGCCGAGCTGCAACCGCTGCTGCGCAAGGCCGTGTGGCGCCGGGCGCACTTTGCGGTCTACTGCAACAGCCTGGGCAAGGCCCTGGTGGATGGCGAAAGCATCAAGGAATACCTGCTGGAACAGATGACATCCTCCGTGCGCTGGATCGAAACCATACAGAACCAGTATGCCGACGGCGTGCGCCGCTGGGTGGAACTGGGCCCCAAGGCCGTGCTGGGCAAGATGGTGGGCCAGTGCCTGACCGGTCTGGACGAGGCCGCCCGCGCCGACATTGTCACGGAGCTGGTCAATTCTCCCGAAACCCTGGAACACTTCGGCGCCTAGGCTCTGCCGACGCCCTGCGAGGATATCATGCGTGCTACCGATGTGCTGCGTTCAGCGCTGAAAACCCTTCTGGAAGAAAAGGGCCTTGGCTGGCCCGCCAAAGCCGTCATCCAGCCGCCCCGCGATGCCAAGCACGGCGATCTGGCGGCCAATGTGGCCATGCTGCTGGCAAAGGAAGCCGGCAGAAATCCGCGTGATCTGGCCCAGGACCTGGCGTCCGCCCTGCCGCAGCGCTGCCCGGACATCCTGTCCGCCGAAGTGGCCGGACCGGGCTTCATCAATGTGACCTTCAGCCCGGATTTCTGGCGCCAGACCGTGCTGGATGTGGAACGGCAGGGCGTGGACTTCGGCCGCAGCAACGTGGGCGCGGGCCGCAAGACCCTGGTGGAATACGTTTCCGCCAATCCCACCGGCCCCCTGCATGTGGGGCACGGGCGCGGCGCGGCCGTGGGCGACAGCCTGGCGCGCCTGCTGCGCCGGGCGGGCTATGACGTGCATACGGAATACTACATCAATGACGCCGGCCTGCAGATGCGCCTGCTGGGCCTGTCGGTCTGGCTGCGCGTGCAGGAACTGATGCAGCGTCCCGTGCAGTGGCCCGAATCCTACTACCGCGGTGACTATATCATCGACATTGCCAGGGAAATGCTGGCCGAAGACCCCTCGCTGCCCGATCTGCCCGAAGAGGAAGGCAAGGAACGCTGCTACCAGCGCGCCATGAACGACATCCTCGACGGCATCAAGAAGGACCTGGCCGATTTCCGCGTGGAACACCAGAACTGGTTTTCCGAAAAGACGCTGGTGACAGGTGGCAAGGTGGACGCGGCCTTTGCCGCCCTGGACAAGGCCGGGCACACCTATCACAAGGACAATGCCTACTGGTTTGCCACGGAAAAACTGGGGGACGACAAGGACCGCGTACTGCGCAAGTCCGACGGTACCCTGACCTATTTTGCCTCGGACATTGCCTATCACCACGACAAGTACCAGCGCGGCTACCAGTGGCTCATCGACATCTGGGGCGCGGACCATCACGGCTACGTGCCGCGCATGCGCGCCGCCATTGCGGCCATGGGGCAGCCCCGCGACAGCTTTGACGTGGTGCTCATCCAGCTGGTCAACCTGCTGCAGAACGGTCAGCCCGTCAGCATGTCCACCCGGGCCGGCACCTTCGAGACCCTGGCCGATGTCATCAAGGAAGTGGGCACCGATGCGGCCCGCTTCATGTTCCTGTCCCGCAAGAGCGACAGCCCCCTGGACTTTGACCTGGAACTGGCCAAGCAGCGCAGCCTGGACAATCCCGTCTACTATGTGCAGTACGCCCATGCCCGTATCTGTGCCGTGCTGCGCCGGGCCGGGGAGCGCGGCATCACCCTGCCCCCGCAGAGCGACCTTGCCCTGCTGGCGGCCCTGGACACGCCGGAGGACATGGCCCTGCTGCGCAAGGCTGCCGGCATGGAAGACATGATCGCCACCGCCGCCCAGACCCTGGCCGTGCACCACGTCAGCCATTTTCTCATGGACCTGGCCGGCATGCTGCACAGCTACTACGCCAGGCATCAGGTTCTGGTGGCTGAGGACGAGGCCCGCACCCGCGCCAGGCTGGCCCTGCTGCGGGCCATCGGGCAGGTTCTGCGCAACGGCCTGGATATTCTCGGCGTCAGCGCGCCGGAAACCATGTAAGTGAGCCAGCACCGCATGCCCCAGCCCCTGCGCAAAGTGCGTCAGCGCATCCCCGCCGCATCCCGACAGGATGACGGCCCCGCACCGCGCGTACTCTTTCACCTGCCGCCGCTGGCGCTCATGGCGCTGGTGGTGATCTTTGCGGCGGCCGTGGGCTGGGCCTTTTTCATGGGGGTGGTCATCGGCAAGGGGCAGAACCCCGAGGAGCGGGTCAGTGCCCTGCTCAGCGACCCGCCCCAGCAGGAGGCCGCGGCGGAAGATGGTGCCCGCCAGCCCCTGCTGGACAGCCCCCTGCTGCCGGAGGGCGCCGCCGCCCCGGCTGCCGCACAATCCGCGCAGGCCCCACAGGCCGCGCCGCAGGGCACAGCCGCTGCGGCGGACGGCCAGAATGCCGGCAAGGAAGCGGCCCAGCAGGCCGGCAGCACCCCGGCGGACAAAACGACGGCCGCCACCAAGCCGGCCTATCCCTTTGCCCGGCCGCAGGGGGAAAGCCTGGCGGCCTGGGGCATCTCACCGGACAGTCAGAAGGCGCGCCAGGCCAGCCCGCAGGCCGACCGCCCCGCCACGGCCACGCGCGCCCCGGCAGCCGACAGGGAGGCGAGCCAGCCGGCCGAACCGCTTTTTGACTACGTGTATCAGGTGGCGGCCTTTCGTGACAAGGAAGATGCCGACCGGCTGCGCAAGACGCTCAACGGTCAGGGCATGCGTGCCCGCGTCATCAAGAGCGGCAAGGTGCAGCTGGTGCTGGTCATGCTGCGCGGCACCGAGCGCGACGCCGAAAATCTGCGCCAGGAAATGGAAAACATGGGCCTGGGAACCCCCCTGCGCACCTCCAAAAAACCCGTAACGCCGCGCGGCGGCAAGAGGCGCTAATGTCCCTTCTGACCATTCCCGCCCGACTGGGCCAACGCTGTCTGCGCGGCGTCAATGCCATGGGCGCCATGACCCTTTTCATGCTGGATGGCCTGCGCCACATCTTCACCAGCCGGCGCATCTTCCGGCGGACCCTGCAACAGCTCTATGCCATCGGCTACCAGTCCCTCTTTGTCATTGCCCTCATCGGCATTTTCTGCGGCATGGTGCTGGGCCTGCAGGGCTACTACACCCTCATCCAGTTCGGTTCCGTGGGCATGCTCGGTTCCGCCGTCTCCCTGTCGCTCATCCGCGAGCTGGGGCCGGTGCTCACGGCCATTATGCTGGCAGGGCGTGCCGGTTCCTCCATGGCGGCGGAAATCGGCGTCATGCGCATTACGGACCAGATTGATGCCCTGGATGTCATGGACATCAATTCCATGGCCTATCTGGTCAGTCCGCGCCTGCTGGCGGCCCTCATTTCCTACCCGCTGCTCACGGCCATCTTTGACACCATCGGCATCCTGGGCGGCTACCTCACGGGCGTCACCATGCTGGGCATCAACGAGGGTGCCTACTTCTACCGCATCGCCCATGCCGTCACCCTGGCCGATGTGAACGGCGGCTTCATCAAGTCCGTGGTCTTCGGCCTGCTGGTCACCACGGTATGCTGCCATCAGGGCTATACCGCCCATCTGCGCCGTGACAGCGTGGGCCCCGAAGCCGTGGGTAATGCCACCACCTCGGCCGTGGTCATTTCCTGCGTGCTCATCCTCATGGCCGACTATGTGCTTACCTCCTTCCTGCTCTAGCAGGGCAAGGGCACCACAGAACTCCCATCCCGGAAAACATCATGGAGCATCCCACCCCGCTTTCTCCGCCGGCTGAAGAAGTCTGGCCCATTACCTTTTCCCACCTCAGCGCGGGCTATGGCAGCCATGTGGTCCTGCACGACATTGACGCCACCCTGCCCGGCGGGCGCATTTCCGTCATCCTCGGCGGGTCCGGCTGTGGCAAGTCCACCCTGCTGCGGCAGATCATCGGCCTGTCCCGTCCCCTGTCCGGCAGTGTCTGCGTGGGCGGTCGGGACCTGTACTCCCTGCCCCGGCAGGAAGCCCGCCGCATCCGCCGCCGCATGGGAGTGCTCTTTCAGGATGGCGCCCTGCTGGGCGCGCTGACCCTGGCGCAAAATGTCTCCCTGCCCCTTACCGAGCATGTGCGCCTGCCCGGCAGCGTCATCCGCGAAGCGGCCCTGCGTGTGCTGCGCCTGGTGGAGCTGGAAGACTTTGCCGACTTTTACCCCAACCAGCTGTCGGGGGGCATGCGCAAGCGGGCCGGCCTGGCCCGCGCCATCATTGCCGAACCGCGCATCCTGCTCTGCGACGAACCCACCTCCGGCCTGGACCCCATCACCGCCGCCCGCATGGACAATCTGCTGCTGTCCATGCACCATCACTATCCGCATATGAGCATCGTGGTGGTCAGCCACGATCTGGACAGCCTGCGTACCATTGCCGACCATGTGCTGGTGCTGCGGGACGGCACGGCCATCTTTTCCGGCAGTCTGGCCCAGCTGGAAACCCAGGACGACCCCTATCTGCACCAGTTTCTTACCCGCCATGCCGAAGGCCGGGACAAGGCGCCGGAGCACAGCCCCGTGGATCCCCGCGTCAGCGCCGCCATCACGGCCTGGCTTGATGCCTGATGGCTCTGCCGCGCCATGCAGAAACGGTCCCCCTGACAGACAGAGGGACCGTTTTTTGCTTGTGCAGCCCGTGACGCACGGACGGCAGAACGACAAGCCCGGCGGCTTACCAGCTGCGGACGCGATGCACCACGGCATCGGGCAGGGCGATGCTGCGGGGGTAGTGCACGTCAGGCAGACCGAACAGCATGCAGTAGCCCAGCTCGTGCCCTTCCGGCATGCCGAACCGGGCCAGCATGTCCGGCACAAAAAGGCGGAAACACCAGTACAGCAGGCCGCACCAGGTGGTCCCCAGGCCGTAACTCTGGGCCAGCAGCTCGAAATAGGACAGATAGATGAGCGGGTCCTGCGGGCCGCAGGGGGCATCGGCGGCATTGCTCACCACCACGCAGTGCGGCGCCGTGCGGAACAGCATGTCCTGCCCCCGTTCCTTCCAGAGCCTGGGCGCGGCCCGGAACTGCCGGGTATGCGGATCGTCGGGAATGGCCCCCCTGGCCAGCAGCTCGTCCAGCCGCTGGTACACCTCCGCGCGAAAGGCGTTCATGACCTCGATGTCGTCAATGGTGCCCACCCAGAGCTGACGGGCATTGACCCCGGTGGGGGCGTAGTTGCAGGCATTGAACAGGGCTGTCAGCGTCTGGCGGTCCACATTGTCCTGCGCATAGCGGCGCACGCTGCGGCGGCCGCGCACAAGGGCCACCATGCTTTCCGGGCGCGGCAGGGCGCCCGCCAGGGGCAGGCACTGCTCCGCCCCATGCCCCAGCATGGACACGGCCCCGGTGGGACACACTGCCAGACAATGCTGACAGCCGATGCAGCGTTCCTCATGCAGCATGACGGCATGACCTTCCGGCATGCCGAGGCAGTGGCCGATGCAGTCCTGCACGCAACGGCCGCAGCCGATGCAGCGTGCCGTATCAACAGAAAAGGTGCTCATGGCATATCCTTGGCAAAACGTGAAAAGCACATGGTCCTGTTCCTAGCCTCTGCGGCGGCGCAACGCAAGCCGAAACCGGACCTTTACAGTCCAGACGGCGCCTGTTAGCGTGACGCACAGCCCAGGCAAGGAGTGACAGCCCATGCGCAACAACTGGAAATTCTTCCTCATTCCGCTTCTGCTGCTGGGGGGCGCCGTGCTGCTCTGGCGACAGTGGGGACAGGACAACGGCCCCCTTGTCCTCTATGGCAATGTGGAGATACGTCAGGTGGACGTGGCCTTTCGCGTGGGCGGCCGCATTGCCGCCCTGCTGGTGGACGAGGGTGATGCCGTGGATGCCGGCAGGGAACTGGCCCGCCTGGATGACGACATGCTGCGCCGGGAGGAAGATCGCGCCCGGGCCGAGTATGAACGGCAGCTGGCCAGCCTGCAACGCCTGGAAAACGGATATCGCAGTGAAGAAGTGGCCTCCGCCAGGGCAGAAGTGCAGGCAGCGGCAGCGCTGGCCGAAAATGCCCGTCTTCAGCTGCGCCGTGTGGAGGAGCTGCGCGCAGGCAATGCCATCTCGCAGAAGGAGCTGGACAACGCCCGTGGTACCTATCGCAATGCCGCCGCCAGGCAGCAGGCCGCCGAGGAACAGCTGGCACTTGTGAGCACGGGCTACCGGGAAGAGGACATTGCCTCGCAGCGGGCCGTGGTAAACGCCGCCCGCGCGGACTGGGAACTGGCCACCATCCGTTGCCAGGATACGCGCCTGCTGGCCCCGCAGAAGGGCATTGTCCTGACGCGGGCACGGGAGGCCGGCGCCATCGTGCAGGCCGGGCAGACCGTCTTTACCCTGAGCCTCGTGGACCCGGTCTGGCTGCGCGTCTACGTGGACGAGGCCCACCTGGGTCGCCTGCGCCCCGGCATGGCCGTGCGGGTGGAATGCGATGCCGCGCCGGGCCGCAGCTTTCCCGGTACGGTGGGCTTCATATCGCCTGCCGCAGAATTCACGCCCAAGAATGTGGAAACCGAAGAGGTGCGCACCTCTCTGGTCTACCGGCTGCGCGTGCGCATGGCTGACCCGGAAAACATCATGCGGCAGGGCATGCCCGTGCGTGTCTTTCTCCGGGATGATGCCCCGGCGGAGGCACCCGCCCCATGAGCCTCCATGCCCGCACGGATGCGGCCATAGAGCTGGACGGACTGGGCATGCGCTTTGGCCAGCGGCAAGCCCTGCATGACATCACGGCCCGCCTTGCCGCCGGCAGCATCACCGGTCTTGTGGGGCCGGACGCTGCCGGCAAGACCACGCTGCTGCGCCTCATGGCCGGCCTCATGCAGCCCACCACCGGCACGGTGCGCCTGCTGGGAGAGGACGCCATGCACGTGGCCCGTCACAGTCCCAACCGTATCGGCTACATGCCGCAGCGCTTCGGCCTGTATGAGGACCTCTCCGTGCTGGCCAATCTGGAACTGCATGCCCGGCTGCGGGGCGTGGAAGGCGACGAACGCCGGCGCCTCTTCGCCCGGCTGCTGGACTTTACCGCACTGGCGCCCTTTGTGCATCGTCTGGCCGGGCGCCTGTCGGGCGGCATGAAGCAGAAACTGGGCATTGCCTGCGCCCTGCTGGGATCGCCGCGCATTCTGCTGCTGGATGAACCGGGCGTCGGCGTTGACCCGCTTTCCCGGCGGGAACTCTGGAGCATGGTCAATGCTCTGTGCCGCGAAGGGATGAGCATTGTCTGGTCCACGGCCTATCTGGATGAAGCGGCGCGCTGCCCGGACATTCTTATGCTGGATGAAGGGCGCCTGCTCTATGCCGGTCCGCCCGCAGCCATGGCCCGCCGGGCGGAGGGACGGGTCTATGCCGTCAGGCCGGCGCCGGGACAGCGGCGGACCGCCATGGAACGCTGGATGCGCTGCGATGCCGTGGAAGATGTGGTGGTGCAGGGCAGCCGCCTGCGCCTGCTGCTGCGCCACGATGCCCCCCCTGCCGTGCGGGAGGCTGTACGGCGTGAACAGGGCGAAGCCGTGCCCCCCACGCTGGAAGATGCCTATATGAGCGCCCTGGGCGGCATGATACGCACCCCTTCGCCCTACGGAAAAACGCAACGGCATGCCGTCACGGACGGCGAGGCTGCGGAGCGCATCCAGGCCTGCAAGCTGACCAAGCGCTTTGGCGCCTTTGTGGCGGCTGACGAGGTGAGCTTTACTGTCCGGGCCGGCGAAATCTTCGGTCTGCTGGGTCCCAACGGGGCCGGCAAGTCCACCACCTTCCGCATGCTCTGCGGCCTGTCCCGGCCCACCTCCGGCCAGTGCCGCGTGGACGGCGTGGACCTGCTGCGGGCCGGCAGCGCCGCCCGGGCACACCTGGGCTACATGGCCCAGAAATTTTCGCTCTATCCCGACATTACGGTGCTCCAGAATATCCGTATCAGCGCCGACCTCTACGGGCTGGACAGGAAACATCAGGAAGCACGCATCGGCGAGCTGGCCTCGGCCCTGGGGCTGGACAGCTACCTGCACAGCCGGACAGACACCCTGCCCCTGGGGCAGAAACAGCGGCTGGCCCTGCTGTGCGCCACCCTGCACGAACCGCCGGTGCTGTTTCTGGATGAACCGACCTCCGGTGTGGATGCCCGCACCCGCCGCGATTTCTGGAAACACATCACCGCCCTGACCGCTGCCGGCACGGCGGTGCTGGTGACCACCCATTTCATGGAAGAGGCCGAATACTGTGACCGCCTGGCCCTCATCAACGGCGGGCGCATCATCAGCATGGGCACGCCGGATGCCCTCAAGGCGGCCTGCGCACACGAAACGGGCCTGGAAGACCCCACCCTGGAACAGGCCTTCATTGCCTGCATCGAGGCACAGCAGCACACGAAGGAAGGCGCATCGTGAACCGCCTGTGGCTGCGACAGCTTCTGGCGCTTGTCTGCAAGGAATTCCAGCAGATCGTGCGCGACCCGTCTTCCTATCTGGTGGCCGGCGTGCTGCCGCTGCTCTTTCTGCTGCTGTTCGGCTTTGGCATCACCATGGACCCCGGCACCCTGCAACTGGCCGTGCTGGACCAGAGCCGGGGCCTGCACGCGCGGGAACTGTCGGACGCCTTTGCCCGCTCCCCGTGGTTCAGGGTCACGCCGGTGGAGCACATGCGGGAGGCCGAAAACCTCATGCGCGATTCGGCCGTACAGGGCGTGCTGGTGCTGCCGCAGGATTTTGATGCCGCCCTGGCCCGTGGCGGGACGGGCCGCCTGCTGCTGGCCGTGGACGGCACAGAACCCAATATCGCCCGCTTCATCGAAAGCTACGGGCAGGGCGTCATGAGCAGCTGGCAGGCCACGCGCCTGCCCGGCGGGCAGCCGCTGCCCTCCCCGGTCACCATGGTGCCCCGCATCTGGTACAATCCCACGGCACGCAGCGAACAGTTCCTGGTGCCCGGCGCCATCACGGTCATCATGACGCTTATCGGCACCCTGCTCACCTCCCTGGTTTTTGCCCGCGAATGGGAGCGCGGCACCATGGAAGCCATGTTCGCCACACCGGTCAGCCGGATGCAGCTGCTGCTGGGCAAGCTCATCCCCTATTTCTGCATGGGCATGTTCAGCATGGGGCTGTGCGCGCTGGCGGCCGTCTTTCTGTTTGACGTGCCCTTCCGCGGCTCGGCGGGTGCCCTGCTGCTGCTTTCCGCCGTTTTCATGTGCTGTGCGCTGGGGCAGGGGCTGGTCATTTCCACCTCCTTCCGCACGCAGCTCGTGGCAGCCGAAGCCGGGCTGTTTTCCGGCTTTCTGCCGGCGCTTCTCCTGTCAGGCTTTGTCTTTGACATCAACAGCATGCCCCTGGTGCTGCAATGGCTGACACGCCTTCTGCCGGCCAGCTACTTCAATACCTGTCTGCGCACCGTCTTTCTGGTGGGCGATGTGTGGCCTGTCTTTGCCAGCTCGCTGCTGTTCATGGCCCTGCTGGCGTCCCTGCTGCTGGGCCTCACCTACCGGAACCTGCGCAAGAGGCTTGACATATGAACGGCATCAACTGGCGCCGCTTTGCCACCATTGTCCGCAAGGAACTGCTCGTTCTCATGAGCAACCGCGTGTCGCGCGTCATGCTTGCGCTGCCGCCCCTCATGCAGATCGTGGTTTTCGGCTGGGCCGCCACCCTGGAAGTGCGCAATGTGGACGTGGCCATTCTGGACCATGACAACGGCGCATTGGGCCGGGAAATCGTGCACCGCCTGCAAGGCTCCCCCACCTTCCGCCACGTCTTCTTTCTGCAGAACGAGGCCGACCTCCGCCCTGCCATTGAAGAGGAACGGGCGCTCATGGCCATTGTGCTGGCCCAGGACCTTTCCCGGCGTGCGGCTGCCGGCCAGCCCGTGGAGGTGCAGGTGCTGCTGGACGGGCGCCGCTCCAACGCGGCGCAGATTGCCGGCTACTACCTGCAAAGCATGCTGAACGACGTGGGCGCAGCCACGCCGCTGGGGCAGCAGATGCAGGGCGCAGCCGCGGGCGCTCCCCGTCTGGACATCCGCGTGCGGCGCTGGTTCAATCCCAATCTGGAATTTCAGTGGTTTTTTCTGCCCAATCTCATCGGCATGCTCTGCTTCATGCTGGGCCTCATCGTCACCGGGCTTTCCGTGGCCAGAGAACGCGAGGTGGGCACCTTTGACCAGCTGCTGGTCTCGCCGGCCACGCCCACGGAAATTGCCCTGGCCAAGCTCATGCCCGGCTGTGTGGTGGGACTGGTACACGGCACCATCTTTCTGCTGGTTTCCACCCTGGGTTTCGGCGTGCCCTTCACCGGCTCCCTCCTGCTGCTGTATGCTGCCATCCTGACCTTTGCCCTGGCCTCCGGCGGCATGGGCCTCATGGTCTCCTCCCTTTCCGCCACCCAGCAGCAGGCTTTTCTGGGCGCCTTTACCGTGGGCGTTCCCTGCATTCTCATTTCCGGCGCCGTCACTCCGGTCATCAACATGCCGGCCTTTCTGCAGCATGCCAGCCAGCTCAATCCCGTACGGCATTTCACGGCCATTGTGCAGGGCCTGTTCCTGCGCGACATGTCCCTGTCGGCTGCCCTGCTCAACCTGGGCAAGATCGCCGCCATTGCCGTGGTCTGCGTTGGTGTGGCGGTCTGGATGTTTCGGCGGCGCTTCTGAACGGGGCAGCTCCGGCAAATTTTCTGCCGGCGCTTGACTCTTGCCCTGGCCCATAGTTTAGCATGGTCCTTTCTCCGGTAATGTACCGCGTGACGCAGGCAGAACAGCGGTCCGCCCCGGACGGACACCCGGCAGCCCCTCTGCACATGCTGCCACCGGCATGCACCTGCCCTGTACGCATCACGCCTGTGAGGACGGCATGAAATCAGTTTCCCTGCGGCGAACCTGGGTCGCCATTGTCTTCTTTTTCTTCTGTCTCGGCATGGTCTATGGTCTGCTCACCGCCCGCATCCCGGCCCTGAGCCAGCAGATCGGCGCCGATGAAGCCGTCATCGGCATGGCCATGCTCAGTCTGGGCTGCGGCAGTCTGGGCGGCTTTGCTGCCATGCACCTGCTGCAACGCCGCTACAGCACCCGAAGCGTCCTGCGTGCGGGCAGCCTGGCCCTGCTGGCCTTTCTGCCGCTCTGCGCGCTGGCAGGCAATGCCCTGCTCTTCTGCGTGGGCTGCGGTGCGCTGGGCTTTGCCTTTGCCCTGTCCGATGTGTCCGTCAATACGCAGGGCCTGCTGCTGGAACACCGCTTCCGGCGCAGCTGCCTTTCCGGCCTGCATGCAGGCTACAGCCTGGGCGGTCTGAGCGGTTCGGCGCTGGGAGCGGTTTTTGCCGGACTGGGACTTTCGCCCCTGGTGACCTTTGGCAGTATGGCCGCGCTGCTTCTGCTTGTCTGGCTGTGGGCCGGACGCCACCTGCTGCCGGACCCGGCCTTTTCGCACACGCCCGCTGCCACGGCCCCGGCCAGACAGGGCGTTCCCGGTGTGATCATCATCTGCGGCTTTCTGGCCATGGCGGCCTTTGCCGTGGAAGGGGCCTGCGCCGAATGGAGCGGCCTGCTGCTGCATACGGTGAAGGGCGCGGACGAAAGCACGGCCGCCCTGGGCTTTGGCGCCTTTTCCGTGGCCATTGCCGTGGGGCGCCTGTTTGGCGACGCCCTGCGCCGGAAGGTGGGCGATCTGCGGCTTATTCTGGGCAGTTCCCTGCTGGCTGCGCTGGGATCGGCCCTGGTGCTGGCATCGCCCTGGCCGCTGCTCTGCCTGGCCGGCTATGCCCTGACCGGCCTGGGGGCCGCCCCCATCATGCCCACCATGCTGAGCCGGGCCGGCGCCAGGGCAGACATCACGCCGCAGCGGGCCACCACGGTCATTGCCACCCTGGGCTATGCCGGCCTGCTTGTCATTCCGCCCTCCATCGGCTGGCTGGCGCGCTGGGCAGGACTGGAAACAGCCCTGCTGCTTCCCCTGTGCCTGGCTTTGGTGCTGGCCGCAAGCAGCGTGCTCTTCCGCCAGAAGGGCGGCATCTGACGGCATGCCCAATGTCCCGCCGGGGCGAACGCGCCGCGCCTGCTTTGCCCGGGCTGAAGCCCAACGGGGTCTCGCCGCCTGCTGCCCGCAGCGTGCGGTCATGGGCGCAGGCAGGCCTGTTCGTGCCCTGTTCGTAGCACGGTCACCCCGCGGGGAAGACCATGCTTCTCCGTCAGCGTGGGAAGCCTGCCCCGTTTTCCGGCTCGTCTGTTCCATCATCGCCTGCGGGTTTTCCCCGCTCCGGCATCGCCGGCTGCGCCATTGCCCTTCACCCGGCAAACAGCGTGGCCGGAGGCAGGCAAGGGAATCGCGGAAGCAGGAGGAGGACACGCACTGAAGGGGACACGGGATGATGCGGGGCACGATGGCTGCCGACCCCCTCCATGCGGCGACGCAGACAGGCAGAGCCATCATGACGGGCCATGGCCCGTCAGCCCGTCAGTGCCATGGTTCCGACAGCCTGTCTCTGCGGCAAAATCGTCCCGGGACGGCCCCGGCTCGCCTGGTCCCGCAACGCCGTGAAAAAGAGGGATGCGTCCCGCTCTTGGCTCAGGCCGCGTCCATCACGCGGGCACCACAGGGATGCGGCAGTGCATGATATATTCCGTATCGGAAGCCAGCAGGGCATAACTGCCCATATCCAGCATCAGCACCGGACCGGCAGGCCGCCAGCCCTGCCCGGCCAGCAGGTCAGGCAGGGTGCGCCAGCAGGCAAGCAGGGATTCCCAGCTGCCCTGATGGGCATAGACGGCGCAATGTGCCGCCGGCAGGCAGCAACGGCATGCCGGCGGGGTATCGTCCGCCGCTGGTGCAAAAAATGCCCCCTGGCGCAGGTCTCCGGCAAGAAAGGCATGGGCGCTGTAACAAATCCCCACAGGCATGCCGGGATTGCGCCCGCTGCTGCGGTAGGCTTCCATGAACAGGGCGCTGGCATGCACCATGCCGTCCACCCGGCTGAGATCATGCGGGCTTGCCGGCTGCATTTCCAGGTCCAGGGCCGGCATGTCCCGCAGCAGCAGCCGGTCCATGGGGGTGGAGCGGGCCTCGTGCGCCACGCGCAGGATATCCTGCACCAGGGCTTCCCGCCGGGCCAGACGCTGCTGTTCTTCCCGCAGCTGGCAGGCCCGTGCGTCCAGCAGCCGGAGAATATCCTCTCCCGACGGGGCATCCAGGAGGCAGGCAATGTCCCGCAGGGGTGTTCCCGCTTCCCGAAACAGGGAAATCATGTCAAAGCGCAGGAATTGCCGGGCATCGTAGTAGCGGTAACCGTTGGCCCCTGTCTGCCGTGGCCGGAGCAGCCCCAGGCGCTCATAGTGAAACAAGGTTTCCTTGGTGGTGTGGCAGAAACGGGCGAACTGCCCGCTGGTATAGCGGCGGGGCATGGGGTGTCGTCTCTCAGTCCGGCAGCCAGCAGCGCAGCCGATGGCCGTCCAGGCTGCGTTCCGCGGGCAGCTCTTCATGGCAGCGGGCATAGGCCCGGGCACAACGGGGCGCAAAGGGGCAGCCCCGGCCCCGCTGTCCAAGCGGGGGTACGCTGCCGGGAATGGCCGGCAGACGCCGCACGCCCACGCCGGCCCGGCCGGGAGCCGATGCCATAAGCCCCTGGGTATAGGGATGCAGGGGGTGGGAGAATATGTCCGCCACGGGGCCGTATTCCACCAGATGCCCGGCGTACATGATGCCCACGTGGGCGGCCATCTGAGCCACCACAGACAGATCATGGGTGATGAGCAGAACCGCCATGCCCCTGGCTTCGCTCTGCTCACGGATGAGGTGCAGTATCTGCCCCTGCAGGGTGGCGTCCAGTGCCGTGGTGGGTTCATCGGCCAGCAGCAGATCAGGGCCGCAGCTCAGGGCCATGGCAATCATGACGCGCTGTCGCATGCCTCCGGAAAGCTGATGCGGATATTCCCCGTAGCGGCTTTCCGCAGCGGGAATCCCCACCTCCCGAAACAGACGCACGGTTTCGGCGCGGGCCTCGGCCCGGCTCATGCCCAGGTGAAGGCGCAGCGGCTCCGCTGCCTGGAGTCCCACGGTGAGCACAGGATTCAGCGCCGTCATGGGTTCCTGAAAAATCATGGAAATATGCCGCCCGCGCAGGGGG
This sequence comes from uncultured Desulfovibrio sp., assembly GCF_944324505.1. Taxonomy (NCBI): domain Bacteria; kingdom Pseudomonadati; phylum Thermodesulfobacteriota; class Desulfovibrionia; order Desulfovibrionales; family Desulfovibrionaceae; genus Desulfovibrio; species uncultured Desulfovibrio sp. The sequence continues at coordinate 4,914 of NZ_CALUWO010000011.1, read as the reverse complement.
CGCATGCGGGATTCGGGCAGTTCCAGCAGGTCCTGCCCCTTGAAGAGGATGCGCCCTGCCGGGCGGGCCTGGGGGGGAAGCAGACGCAGGACGGCGCGGGCCGTCAGACTCTTGCCGCAACCGGACTCGCCCACCAGGCAGGTGATGGCCGCCGGGGGCAGGTCCAGGGAAAGTTCCTCCACGGCCGGCAGGGGGCCGTCATCGGACTGAAAGGTCACGCTCAGCCTGTCCAGCCGCAGGAGGGGAGCTGTGCCGGAGGCAACGTCTGTCTGCATGATGGTGTCCTGTGCTTGCGGTGCCGGCCGCTGTCCTGACGACCGGAAGCGATACCGGCCGCAGGACATGCTGTGCCCTGCGGCCGGAGCCTGTACGGCATACGGGAAAGCGCCTCAGCGTATTACCTGCTGCCGGCGATAGCCCACATAGGCCTCGCGCATGCTGATGTACGGGTCCACAGCGGCATCGCGCAGGCTGATGTAGGTGGGCAGCAATTCATCCAGCGTATTGAAGCGCAGCCACAGTTCCGAGCTGGCGGCCAGTTCCCAGGGATAGACATAGAACATCGGGTCCGTGAAGCAGTCACCAATGCGGCCGATACCATCCCGCAGCGAACTGGGGCCAAGGAAAGGCAGCACCAGATAGCAGCCATGCCCGATACCCCAGCGCCCCAGTGTCTGCCCGAAGTCTTCACCGCTGGGGTCCACGGGCACAATGGTTTTCTCGCGCTTAGCCACATCCACCACGCCAAAGCCGGCCACAGTGTTGATAATGAAGCGACCGAACTCCACCCCCGCTTCCTTGAAACGGAATTGAAGCAGATTGTTCACAAAGCGCGTGGGAAAGAGCAGGTGGCGGTACAGATTTGCCATACCCCGCCTGAACTGCACGGGGGTGATGGTCTCATAGAAGGAATAGACCGGATCCGCTATGTACAGATAAAAAATATCATTGAAGGCAAACCAGAAACGGTTCCACGGTTCCAGCGGATCGGCGATGGAGGATACGGGGGCCTCGTCATAATTGTCCAGATCATCGGAAAAGGTCTCGTCCCCGGCGGTCCGTACCGTAACGGCGCCGGCGGGCAGGGACGGACTGTCCGCATCATATAGCGAAGAGGGGCTGTGCGGCCGGGGAGTGGGCCGGAGTTCCCGGGTATAATTGGGCTTGGCCAGAGCCTGGCCGCATGCCAGCCCCAGACACAGAAGCACCACCGCGACCAGAACCGCCGCCCTTCTCCGCGCATTGCGGCAGGTGCGGGAAGCGTTGAGCGTATCAGTGCGCATTGGCGGACGCTTCTCTGGCCTTGGCCTGCACCCGGGCGATCAGCTCGTCCGGGGTGGCGTTATTGAGAATATCCTGGAACTGCGTCCGGTAATTCTTGACAAGGCTCACGTTTTCAATGAGCACGTCATAGCAGCGCCACTTTCCGTCCTTGAGCATCATGCGATAGGCCACGGGAATCTTTTTTCTGTCGCTCATGGTGATGACAGTGCGGACTTCCACCCGGGTCCCGGCAGAATTGGCCACTTCACCGGTATAGGCCACCTGTTCGCCACCGTAGCCGTCAATCTTGCTGATGTAGGTGGTGAGCAGAAGGTCCGCAAAGGCATCGGTAAAGCGCTGCTGCTGGCCGGCATTGAAGGTTTTCCAGCGCGGACCGGCCGTGCGGATGGCAAATTCGCGGAAATCGAAAACCTTTTTCACAATAACGGCAATTTTGTCCCGCTGGGCGGGACGGCTTGCGGCATTGGCAAAGGCCGGGTCCTTGATGCAGTCCAGAATCTGGTTGACGGACTGCTCCAGCGTCTCGCGGGCCGGACTGGCTGCCTGTGCGCCGGCAGCAGACAGGACCAGCAGGAGCACGGCACAGGCCAGAAAAGAAAGACGAAATACGCGCGCCATTTACACACCTCCGAAGGCGTACTTTCCAATGAGCGATTCAAGATCCACGGCTGACTCGGTTTCGTCAATCATGTCCCCGGATGCCAGAATCTCGTCCGCACCGCCGGGCGTCAGGCTGACATACTTGTCCCCGATGAGGCCGCTGGTCTTCACCGAGGCAATGGTATCGGTGGAGAGTTTCAGGTCCGTATCCAGCATCAGATGCACCAGGGCCTGACGCCGCGTGGGGTCACTATCCAGGGCAATGGCCGTCACGCGGCCCACGGGCACGCCGGCCATTTCCACATCGGCCCCCACGCGCAGGCCGGACACGGAATTGAAGCGGGCAGTCAGGGCAAAGCCGTCCTGCTCAAAAAGCTCCATGCGCCCCAGCTTGATGGTGAGATAGGCCACGCAGACAAGTCCCAGCAGCACAAAAATTCCCACGGCAGTCTGTCGAAAACTGTTCATGCTATGATCCTCTGACGGTTCCGTACTTTTTCGATGTATACGCGGGGCCGCGTAAAGATTCAAGCCCGGCCGTTTCCGGGAAAACGCCCGGCAGACGCCGGCAGCGGCGCTCTGGGCATGGCTTTAGCGGAAGAAATTGCACACACTACCCAAAATATGGCCTGTAACACTTCAGTTGTCTATTAAGTTACAATTTTGTTAGTGTATAAATCCATTTTAGCCAACTAATAACAGTTTGAGCACGACGTGCTACTGTCGAATTATTCACATCGAAAATATGTAGTTCCAACATTTTTTTACAGACCTCGTTTACCGTTGGAAAAGCTCCATTCTTATAGATATATTCAAAAAAATGAAAAAATATTGCATGATTTAGCATCAACTCAACTAATTTTAATTGTCTTTCTTTATAATTCATTTTACATATTTTATTTCCAATGGATGATAATTGAACAAAATAAACGCCATCAATCTTACAATCTTCAAATAAACCAAGATATTTTCCGGCATTCACATAATATCTATATTGCCGTTTCACAAACCCCATTAGATCAATTATCTGTTTTGGCGTCATAGGATGGTTATACATATTTTCTAATAGTGAGATAATTCTATCCACAGAATCTGCTTGAATAAACGGAACATTATCTTTTCCACTCTCATCACTTATTTGAGGTAATCCAATACTTTTCTTTATATTTTGCAAATCTTCTATAGTTATTGTTGTATCTTGAAGAGAATAATTTTTATTTCTAATTAGGATTATCGATGAATAATCACCAATATTTTCAAATTTATATTCAAACAACCTGTATATCATATTTGAATATATAGAAAAAACAAGACGAACAGGCTTCTTAACTTTTGATGTCCATAAACGGTACGGATAATACAATTGCCTAACATTAAAATCTGGATGAACAATATTTTTAGCCTCTAAGATGATCACACTATCATTTGTTTCAAATCCACCATCGATTTCACATTGAGCATTTTTTACAGCAACAGATCTTTTTATATTTTTATGAGTATCTATTAGAAACTCAAACTGCGGAGTTCCCATACGTCCATTAAACGTTGCAGCAATATCGTCTACTTCTAAAAAATTATTCAAAATTCGTGATAATAGAAGGATATTAATGGCAGTTGACTCCGATGTTATAGAATGGATGTCGATGGTCTCATATGTTTCGAGCTGAGCACAGGGCATATTTTCTATTTTCGCGTCCAGTTCTGGCAAATTTGCATATACCTTAAAATCACTGATAGCATATTCACTTCTACTAACAGGTAGTATATTCAAATTATTGTTCTTCAATGGTTGTGGGAGATTTTCAGAACTATCCCATTTTGCCATCAACCTCGGCTCTTTATATTCTCTGATTTGAGAAGATTTCATATAAAAAATTCCATTTTCATTAACATTTTCAACAATATTATATTTATTCAGTAACATCTTCCATGCTTGATCTATACTTAATATCTTACTCATAGATTAATACCTCTGTAATTTCACCTCGTTTAGTCGGATTGCTATTCACAGATCGTTTTGCCTGAACCGTTACAATCGTATATTCACTATATAATTCTCTGATTTCAGGACAGTCAGAATTTGATTGTACAAATCGCACCCCTTTATCTCTTAGTTTATCACATTCGTGCTTCAATTCTTTCTGCTGCTCATAGCCAAAACCTCTTTCTGTGTATCCAGTAAAGTTAGAAGAGGTTGAAATGGGCATATAAGGAGGATCAAGATATACAAAATTTCCCTTTCGTGCCTTAGCCAGAGCATCTTTATAGTCACCACACATCAACACTACATCATTTTCATTAAAATACTTTGATATTGCTCTTATAACCGGAGCATTAACGATATTAGGATTTTTATATTTCCCATATGGCGAATTAAACTGGCCAGACGTATTCACTCTATACAGGCCATTATAACAAGTTTTATTCAAATATATAATTCTTGCGGCTTTTTCAATTAATGGCATTTTTTTATAGGATTCATCCCTATCATAGGATCTAATTTCATAATAGTAATCCTCAGAATTATTTATTCTATGCAGTTCTAATATCTGAATCAACTCTTCAGGATACTTTTTTATCATTGAATAAACATTCATAAGCTCAAAATTATAATCATTTATTATAGCACGCTTTGGTTGATAAGAAAATAAAACCGCTCCCCCTCCCAAAAAAGGTTCAATATATGTACATTTTTTTTTATGAAAGGTAATATATATTCTAAAAGTTGGCGTTTTCCACCAACCCACTTAAGAACAGGAGAATTAATATATTTTTCCTCATATCATATCCTTTATTAGAATCTTATTCTATTTCAATTTATTATTGTTTTACTAGCACTCAAATATGTCAAATGATACCTGACAATCAACAAAAAATGTTCGCACGGCGCAGTCTAACCCGAAAGCTAAGGCGCTCAAAGTCCTATTTTGATCAGCAATTTCACAATGATACAAAAAACAAAGAACCCCTCGCGCGCAACGCAGCGAGGGGTTCTGGAACAATCTTTGGCAGCGGCCTACTTTCCCACAT
>NZ_CALUWO010000010.1 GCF_944324505.1 uncultured Desulfovibrio sp. | reverse complement strand
TCCTTGGTCAGGATGGCCTGCTTGGCCGTGTACATGCAGCAGAAGCCGGAGCAGTACGGGCGGCCGATGGAGCGGTCACGCGAACCCACGCACTGGATGAAGACAATGTTCTTGGGTTCCTTGCCGTCGGAGGGGCGCTTGATGTGCCCTTCCGTGGGGCCGGAGGCCGAAAGCAGACGCTCGTACTGCAGGGAGGTCACCACGTCGGGGTAGCGCCCGCCGCCGTATTCCTCGTACACGGTCCAGTCCATGAGGTCATAGCCCGTGGCGGCCACGATGCAGCCCACTTCCTCGGTGACGATTTCATCCTGCTGCTCGTAGTTGATGGCGCCCGTGGGGCAGACCTTGGCGCACACGCCGCATTTGCCCTGGGTGAGCTGGCGGCAGTAGTCGGGATTGATGACGGCCTTCTTGGGAATGGCCTGCGGGAAGGCAATGTTGATGGCCGTGGTGGGTCCCACCAGCTCGTTGAAGGGGTCAGGCGTTTTCTTGGCCGGGCACTTCTCGGTGCAGGCGCCGCAGCCGGTGCACTTGTCCCAGTCCACATAGGTGGCGCGCTTGCGAATCTTGATGCTGAAGTTGCCCACGTAGCCCGAAATGTCTTCCACTTCGGACTTGGCGTACAGGGTGATGTTGGGATGCTGGGCCACGTCCACCATCTTGGGGCCAAGAATGCAGGCCGAACAGTCAATGGTGGGGAAGGTCTTGTCCAGCTTGGCCATCTTGCCGCCGATGGTGGCCTCGCGTTCCACGAGCACCACCGGGATGCCGCCGTCGGCGCAGTCCAGGGCGGCCTGAATGCCGGCCACACCGCCGCCGATGATGAGCACGCGCTTGTTCACGTCAAAGGACTTGGCCCGGAGCGGACGGTCATTGCGCAGCTTGGCCACGGCCATCTGCACCAGCTCGGCGGCCTTGTTGGTATTGGCTTCCTTGTCCTTGCCGATCCAGGACACGTGTTCGCGGATATTGGCCATTTCGAACATGTAGCGGTTCAGGCCGGCGCGCTCCACGGTGCGACGGAAGGTCGGCTCGTGAATGCGCGGGCTGCAGGAGGCCACCACCACGCCATCGAGCTTTTTTTCGTGGATGGCAGCCTCGATGGCCGCCTGCCCCGGCTCGGCGCAGGTGTACATGACGTCCTGGGCATACACCACATCAGGGAAGGTGCGCGCAATCTCGGCCACCTTGGCGCAGTCCACGGTGCCGGCGATATTGCTGCCGCAGTGGCAGATGAAGACGCCTATTCTCATGCCTTGCCTCCTTCATACATCTTGCGCAGCAGATCGTCGGCGCTGACGCAGAGTTTTTCCAGACCAAGTTCGTCAGGCCGCAGGCCGAAGGCAAGCCCCATGAGCTGGGTGTAGTACAGCACCGGCATCCTGAAGTTGACCCCCGCCTCCTTGGCGGCCTGCTTCTGGCGCAGGTCAAGGTTCATCTGGCAGAGCGGACAGGCCACCACAATGGCGTCCACCCCCATGACGGTGGCCAGGTTGAGGATGCGCCCGGAAAGGCGGGCCGTCATGGCGCGCTCGGGAATGCCGTAGGACGCGCCGCAGCATTCGGTCTTGAGCGGAAAATCCACCATGTCGGCGCCACAGGCGGAAAGCAGGCTTTCCATGAGGGTGGGATTTTCAGGATCGCCAAACTGCATGACCTCGTGCGGGCGGCTCATGAGGCAGCCGTAGTAGGCGGCCAGCTTGAGGCCCTTGAGCGGACGGCGCACACGGGCGGCAATGGCATCGGCATCGTATTCGCGGGCAATGCCCTGCATGACCGAAAGGGCTTCGGGCAGTTCCTCGGCCAGCGGCTGGTCCAGCAGCTCGTTGACCCCTTCGCGGAACTCGGGATTTTCCAGGCGTTTGGCGGCCATGCGCAGATTGGACAGACAGCTGGGGCAGGGCGTCAGCACCACATCGGCCTTCTGCCGGGCGGCCAGGTCCAGATTGCGGGCGCTGAGGGCGCCGGAAAGCTGGATGTCCACGGCATGGGCCGGGGTGGAGCCGCAGCAGCTCCAGCCGTGGATTTCTTCCATGTGCATGCCCAGCGCGGCACAGACGGCCTGCGTGGACTTTTCGTAGTCGGCCGACGTTCCCGTGGCCGAACAGCCGGGATAGTAGGCTATTTTCATGCGCGTACTCCCTGACGGTTGGCGCGCTCCTGATAGCGCGTGAAGATGCGCCCCACGGCTTCAATGCTTTCCTTGGGGGCCATGTGCGGCTTCATTTCGAGCTTGCCCTTCTTGAGGGCATCGGGGGCAAGGTCCACATCGGTGAACACGCGCAGGGACCGCATCATGTACAGGACCATGGTGCCGATTTCGTAGGTACGGCCAAACTTGCGCACGGTATAGAGGAAGGAGGTCCAGAACTTGTCCACCTTGGGGACAGTCGTGATACCTTCCCGGCGGGCCATGTGCCGCAGGGCCTCCATCACACCGGCAACTTCAATGTTGTTGGGGCAGCGCTGACCACAGGTTGAGCAGGAGAGACACATCCAGATGGAGCGGCAATTCAGCACCTTGTCTTTGAGACCAAGCTGCACGCAACGCATTACCTGGTTGACCTGCAGGTCATACACAAAACCCGCAGGGCAGCCGGCAGTGCAGTTGCCGCACTGGTAACAGGTGGAAATCCGCTGACCGCATTGGGCTTCCACTGCCGCCGTGAAGTCGGCATCGCGCAACCGGCTCAGTTCAATGGAGTCGTTCATGGGATCTCACAGGGTTAAAGTCTGAAGAACATGGACGCGGCCAGATGTCGGCGTGTCCTGACGCAAGGGCCGGAAATTCCGCCTTCCGCCTGCCTCAACCGTTTTTTGGAAAAAGGGTGCCGCCGGCGCGCGCATCAGTGCGGCAGCGCTGACCGGACGGATACAAGATGATGGACCGCACGCAGCCCCAGCAGGTAGCTCATGCTGCCAAAGCCCGCCACACTGCCCGCACTCACGCGGGAAAGCACGGATTCGTGCCGGAATGCCTCGCGGGCATGCACGTTGGACATGTGCACCTCCACCACAGGAAGAGAAAGCATGCCCAGGGCATCCATGATGGCATAGCTGTAATGGGTCCAGGCGCCGGCATTGATGACAATGCCGCGGGTACCGTCGTCAAGGGCAGCATGGATGCGTTCCACCATGCGGCCTTCGTCATTGGTCTGAAAGATGTCCAGGCGCACGTTCAGTTCCGCCGCCAGGGCATGCAGGTCACGATTGATGTCGTCCAGCGTGCAGGTGCCGTAATGGGCGGGATCGCGCCGTCCGAACATATTGAGGTTGACGCCGTGCAGAATAAGATAGTCGTGCATGCCCCTCCCCTAGGCGCCAAGCGCCTGTTCCAGTGCCGTACGGGCCGCCTGCGGCAGCCCCCTGCCCGTCCAGAGACGGAACTGGGCGTCCGCCTGCCGGAAAAACATGTCCATGCCGCTGATGCCCTGCCGGCCGGCCTCTTCCGCCTCGCGCAGGAAGCGCGTTTTCAGCGGATTGTAGACAATATCGTAGGCCAGGGCCATGCCCTCCGGCCGAGGCGCCGCACGGAAGTCATAGGGCGTGTCTTCCTCGGCCTTGCCGCGCATGCCCAGCGGCGTGGCATTGATGACCAGGGACGCCGCCTGCGCGTGCCGCTGCGCCCACAGCACAGGGCGCATGCCGAAGTCCCGCGCCAGAACCAGATGCGAGGCATCGGAAGGCGTGCAGACAGACAGATTGCGGAAACCGGCCGCATGCAGGCCGGCCGCCGCCGCCCGCGCCGCGCCACCCGCGCCCAGCAGCAGCACCGGCATTTCCCGGGAAAGGTCGCGCTCGAGCAGGGGCGCCATGAAGCCCGTAACGTCGGTATTTTCGCCCCAGAGCTGGCCGTCCTTCCAGAACAGCGTATTGACCGCACCCACAGCACGCGCCTGATCGGTCATGCCGTCCAGAAAGGGCATGATGCTCACCTTGTGGGGAATGGTGACGGAACAGCCTCCCATGTGCAGCAGGCGGAAGCTGCGCACAAAGGTTTCCAGGGATTCCGGCGCAATTTCCCAGCGGAAGTAGACCCCGTCACACCCCGTATGACGAAAGCCCACATTGTGAACAAGTGGACTAAGGCTCTGACGCAATGGCCAGCCGATGACTCCATAGGGAACGGTGGGAAAGGAGAACTGCTCTGACGTCATGCGTATGGCTCCACGAATTGAAGGAAATTTTACACGATTGCGTGCCGGGAATCAATTCCTTTCCCCCTGTCCCGCACGTGCGGCAGGCGGGCAGTTCCGGCGGCCGCGCAGCCTGGCATCCGGCTCCGCCACCTCGTCCTGCCAGCCGTTGCGTGTTCCCTCGAGGCAGTCAAAACGGTGCGAATAGGGCTTGATGTCCAGCAGGGGCGTGCCGTCGAGCATATCTACCCCGCCCACATGCAGAATGCGCCCTTCGCGCCGCAGCAGGGACACGATGCTCATGCCTATGCCGTTGGGGCGGCAGGGCGCCCGCGTGGCAAAGACGCCCCGCTCCACATCCTGCAGAAACGGCCGCACCCGCAGGCGCACCGGACCGGCGCGATGCAGGGCATAGAGCAGATAGATGTGGGAATAGCCCTCGATATCCTGCAAGCCCTCGGCAAACTGGGGAAAAACTTCCACCTGACCGCGGAATTCCGTGGCATAGATGGGCTGAATGGGCGTCTGCTCCGGCACCGTATGCGGGCTGTGGATGATGCCGATGGCTTGCAGGCTGATGCGCGTTTCCATGAATTCTCCCGATGGTTGTTCAAAAAGGAACATAGCACAGTTTTGCGACAAGGTCGATAGGCCAGCGCAAAAATCATGGTTCGAACAGGCAGACAACTGCAACGCCGCATAACAGAAAAGGCGCACTGCAAACGCAGTGCGCCTTGTTTTCTGGCGGAGCGGAAGGGACTCGAACCCTCGGCCTCCGGCGTGACAGGCCGGCGTTATAACCGTCTTAACTACCGCTCCGAGTGTGGTGGGCAGTACAGGACTTGAACCTGTGGCCCCCGCCGTGTGAAGGCGGTGCTCTACCAGCTGAGCTAACTGCCCTCGTCGCAAGAGTCTTTCTACGCAAAAGGGCATGCACCGTCAAGAAAAAAATCCAAAATGCGTGAAAATTGTGGCCCTTCCCAGATAACCTACTGACAATACTGTTTTTTTCATGGAAGTGCCTGACGGAAGGAACCCTTGCGGCCGGGCGGGGGCAATGGTAGGACAAAGGCGCCTCCCACAGGCCGCCCGTAGCGGCCGGAGGACAGTCTTCTGGCGGAGCCTTCCATGAACATGTCGGACCTGCGGCCTCTGGTCTTTTGTCTTCTTCTTTCCCTGGTGCTGCCCGCGCCCCTGCGGGCGTGGGAAGCCGGCGACATTCACCGCGGCACGGACTTCAGCGATCAGGTCATGCGCGAAAATCTCTGCGCGCTGACCTTTGACGACGGTCCTTCCCCTTATACAGAAGAACTGCTGGACATGCTGGGGGAATACGGTATTCCGGCCACCTTCTTCCTGCTGGGCAAGAACGTGCACCTGCGCCCCGACCTGGTGCGCCGCATGGTGGCCGAGGGGCACGAGGTGGGCAATCATTCCTGGTCGCACCCGCAGCTTCGCCATCTCTCCGAGGAACAGCAGATGGCAGAACTGGGGCGTACCACCGCGGCGCTGCGCGAACTGGGAGCGGAACCGCACTTTGTGCGCCCGCCCTACGGCGCCTTCAACGACATTACGGCAAAGGTGGCCAGGGACCTGGGCCTGTCCATCGTGCTCTGGTCCTTTGACAGCAACGACTGGCGCCATCTGCCCGCCGACTATGCCCGCCTGGCCGATACCCGGGGCAGGGTCTACCCCGCCGGCCAGCTGCACGGCGTCTTTCTGTTTCACGACTCGCTCCGGCGCACCGTGCAGGACCTGCCGCGCATTGTCCGGGACCTGCGCCAGGGCGGCTGCCAGCGCTTTGTGACCCTCAGCGACTATCTTGGCGGCATGCTGGACGAGGAGCCGCCCCTGCTCATGACCCGGCGCCCCCGGCTGCCCCGCGAGGAAGCCGCCCCTGCCCTGCCCCAGCCGGAAATGCCGCCGGAGAGCTTTCCCGAAGCCATGCAGCCCAGCAGCGGCCTGGCCGCCGGCAGCACGCCTGTTCCCCTGGCCCGTAGCAGCCGGCCCTGGATGCCCGGCATGCCCGATGTTCCCGACATGCCCCAGGCCGCGAACACCCCGTACCGCTCCCTGCCGCCGGCGCCTGCCCGTCCGCGCCAGCGCCTGCTGCGCCTGCCCGATGCCCTGCCCACCGCACCACTGGCCCTGGCCAGCCGGGGACGGGTGGACACCATGATCGAGCTGCCCGTGCCCCCGGCACCGGTTGCCGCCGTACCGGCGGCGCAGGCGCCCCGTCCGGCTGCCTCTGCGGCCGGCCCCGCACCGGCCGCTCGCCTCGTCGCTCCGGCCGGAGAGGCCAGCCCGGCCGGCATATCCCCGCGCACACCGTCCCGCCCCGGCAAGGCGCCCCGCTACCGGATCATCCAGCCCTACCCCGTTCCCGGTTCAGCCAAGGCCGGCAAGGGCGGCAGTATTGCACCTCACGGGCAGGCCCTGCGCCGGGATTCGGCCGCCACGCCCCTGCGGCCCTGACCAGTACCGGCCCATCCAGTCCCCTGAACCTCTGGCTCTCCCCGCCTGCCCCGGCCGGAAGTCACCGTCCCGTCTCTGCCGCCCGGCCCCGGTCCGCCCTTTTCCGCGCGGGCCGGACATCTGCATCCATTTTCCCGCCTTTCCGCGTGACGCGCCGCGTTTCCGGCGTGCCGCTCTCCCCAGGCCGCATTTCCCCGTTAGCCCGCCGCGCGGCTCTGCGACATCCCCCAGCAGGGGGACAGCACGGCCGCCCCTTCAGGGCAGGCATGGCGCGGCACGCACCGGGAAAACGGCCCCGGCGGTACGGCGTCTGCCGTCTCCGGCGCTGCTCCCGGCCGGCATTGTTACAATACGAAAAATAAACCATACATTGACTGAAATAGCCTGTTCTGCCAACAATCGTGAAAAAAAGGGCAGCCAGCAAAGGGGGTTACCCCCTTCACAAGATTTCTGGACTCTGCTATGGGGAACGATACCCCTTCGCCACAGCCGGGGCGAAAAATACCTATTCCCCGGAGCGAACGGAGTGATGCCCATTCAGTTCGAGGAGGAGCAAGGCATTGCAAAAACGTTATCTTCCCGTGACCGTCCTTGCGGTGATTCTGGCCGCAGCGGGCATAGGGGGCTATCTGGCTCCCATCATGGCCGAACCGGACGCAAAAGCGTCGCCACAGCGGGTGCTCATGCCCAATACGGGCGGGACAGTGGTCTTTGAGCACAACAGGCATGCGGCCCTGCCCGACATGACCTGCCAGACATGCCACCATGACAGCCGCACAGCCAGCCCTGCCCCCGCCGATGTCCGGGCCTGCGCCCAGTGCCATGGGCAGACCTTTGACGATGCCTTCCGCGCGCAGCACCGCACCACCTTTGATGCGGCATCCTGTGCCACGTGTCACCACTACGAGCTGGCCCGCAAGGACTGGGGGCACGACCGTCACGCCCAGGAACTGGGCCTGGACTGCCGTGACTGCCACCACAAGAATGAAGAGATAGAGCCGGAACCCACCGACTGCGCCTCCTGCCACGAATCGGGCAAGGCCCCCACGCGCCAAAAGGCCGAAGCCGGCACCCCGCCCAATCTGGCCGATGCCGTGCATGCCCGCTGCATCACCTGCCACGAGGACATGTTTGCCAGCAAGGCCAATGGCTGCGCCTCCTGCCATGAACTGAAGAGCATGCGCACGGCTCCTGCGGACGGCAAGGTGTCGTCCCTGTATGCCGACTGTGCCACCTGCCATGAAACCGGCGCCCAGAAGCTCATTCCGGGCCGCATGGATGCCTTCCACGGGCAGTGCATGGGATGTCATCAGAAGCTGGGCAAGGGGCCGTTTGAAAAATCCCAGTGCGCCCAGTGCCATACCAAGTGAGGCGGTCATGAAGGAAATGTTTCAAATGCTGAGTGACCCGCGCTTCCACCTGGTCTACGGCATCACCCAGCGTTTCAGCGAAGGTCCCAGCCCGCGTCAGGTGCGTCTCAACCGCGAGGGCTTCACCATTGTCAAGGGACTGGGCAAGAAAAGCCTGGTCTACCCCTACCAGCTGCTGGCCGAGCATCCCTCGCCCTACAAGGGCAACCTCTTTTCGCCCATGTTCGGCCGCGTTACGGACATCAACGAGCGCTCCATCTTTCTGGAAGCCGTGGAGCCTGACGACGATCTGCGTGCCGCCGCCCATGAGGTGAGCCATGTGGACCTGCTGTCCCTGCCGGAACGGGGCGCCGACCTGATCCCCATTCTCAAGAACCTGGGCCTCAACACCAAGTCCCTGGGGCAGGACTGCGAAACCCTCATCATCAACGGTCTCAATCCCGACCCCGGCGTCACCTGGGCCGAACCCATGCTGCTGGCCCATCAGCGCAATCTGCACAAGGGCCTGGAAATGCTGCGCCGCCTTTCGCCGGCCAAGCGCATCCTGCTGGCCGTGCCCAAGGAAATCCGCATCCAGCATTATGATGCCGAGATCGTGCATGTGCCTTCCCACTACCCGGCCAGCGTGGACGCCCTGCTGGTCAAGGCCGTGACCGGCCGGGAAAATCCCGAAGGCGTGGGCGTTGTGGGCCTGCACAATGTGTGGAGCCTGGGCCGCGTGGCCGTTACGGGCAGGCCGCTCATCGAAACCGTCATCACCATCGGCAGCCTGACCCATTCCGGCAACTACATCGTCAAGGACGGCAGCATGGTGGGCGAGCTGCTGGCCTTTGCCAATATCGAACTGAACAACGGCGATACCCTGGTACGCGGCGGTCCGCTGCGCGGGGAAAGCATCGAAAAGATGTCCCGCAGCGTCACCAAGGGCGCCACAGGGCTTTTTGTGGTGGAAGCCGGCACGGTGCCGGACATGGAGGGGCACAGCCCCTGCATCAACTGCGGCGCCTGCACCCTCATCTGCCCGGCGCGCCTCAGCCCCAACCTGCTGAGCCGCTATGCGGAATTCGCCCTGCACGAGCGCGCCCGCAAGGAACATGTGGACCTCTGCCTGGAGTGCGGTCTGTGCGGCTATGTCTGCATTGCCCGCCGCCCCGTGCTGCAATACATCCGCCTTGCCAAGCACAAGCTGGCTGAAATCGATGCCACCAGGCACCTTGTGGAACTGAAACCGACCGGACACGGGCAGCCTGACGGCAACGCTCCCGCGGAACCCGTCAAAGGAGACAACAATGGCTAATGCTCCCGCTTCCGTGCTGCTGGCCATGAGCGCCCCGCCCTACTGGCATTGCGGGCGCACCATCCGCCGCCAGAGCTTCTACATGCTTGCCGCCATGCTTCCCGCTGTCGGCTTTGCCGTCTGGAACTGGGGCCTGCCCGCCGTGCGGGTCATGTGCCTGTGCGTGGCCGTCTCCGTGGCGGTTGAAGCCCTCTGCCAGAAACTCATGGGCCGCGAACTGGCCATCGATGATTTCACGGCCGTCTGTTCCGGCCTGCTGCTGGCCTTTCTGCTGCCTGCCGATTCGCCATGGTGGATCGTGACCCTGGGGGCCGTGATCTCCATCACCCTGGGCAAGATGGTCTTTGGCGGACTGGGGGCCAATCCGGTCAATACCACCCTGGTGGGCTGGGCCGTGCTTTTTGTTTCCTTTCCCATGTATATGGACCCCAATGCCGCCCAGCTGGGTACCACCTTTGTGGACCCGCTGGTGCGCCTCAAATACTTTGGCGCCGAGGCCGCGTCCCGCATTCCGCTGAGCGACCTGCTGCTGGGCCATCAGATCAACGGCCTGGGAGCCGGGCAGACCGGCGCCCTGCTGCTGGGCGGGGCCATCCTGTGCATGCGCGGCATCGTGCGCTGGCAGGCCGTGCTTGGCTTTCTGCTGGGGGTGGCGGTGCTGGCCGCAGCCTTCCATGCTGCTGACTCCACGGTCAATGCCTCGCCCATCTTCCATCTGTGCACAGGGTCCGTCATGCTGGCGGCCTTCTTTCTTGTCACCGACCCGGCCAATGCTCCGGCGCGGCCGCTGCCCATGTTTCTCTACGGTCTCATCGGCGGCGCACTGGTCATCACCATCCGCAAATACGGCGTCTATACGGACGGAACGCCCTTCGCCATCCTGCTGGTGAACATGCTGGCCCCGCTCCTGGACATGATCCGCCCCAAACCTTTCGGAGTGCGCTAGCATGGGTGACATTATCCGCATGATCGTGGTGCTCTCGGCCCTGTGCGGGCTGAGCGGCTTTGCCCTTTCCTATCTGAAGATGGTCACGGCTCCCGGCATCGAGGAACAGGTGCTCACCTACGTGCAGGGTCCGGCCATCAAGCGCGTCTTTGCCAGCATGGAAAATGACCCCATTGCCGACCGCATGAATTTTTCCCTGCCTGACGGCCGCCGCATCTACGTTTTTCCGGCCATGCAGGGCGGAAAACTGGTGGGAGTGGCCATAGAAGACATGGGCAAGGGCTATGGCGGCGACGTGGGCGTCATGGTGGGCTTCAATGTGGCCGATGATTCCCTGGCGGGCATCGGCACCACCTCTCTCAAGGAAACCCCCGGCCTCGGCATGCGCATTGCCGAACCGGCCTTCACCGGACAGTTTGTGGGAACGGGCCTGCCCGTGGCCCTCAAGGCGCAGGGGGGCAGCATCGACGCGGTTTCCGGCGCCACCATTTCTTCCTCCGGCGCTGTGACGGCGGTGAACAATGCCGCCCAGGTCTACAAGGCCCTGAAGCCGGAAATCCTCAAGAAATGGGCCCGATAAGGAGTTGTCATGAGCGTAATGCATGAATTTACCAAGGGCCTGTGGCAGGACCTGCCCCCCTTCCGTCTGGTGCTGGGGCTTTGCCCCACCCTGGCCGTGACCAATTCCGCCAATAACGGCCTGGGCATGGGCGCCGCCGTCATTTTCGTGCTGGTGCTGTCCAACATGCTCATTTCCATGGTGCGCGGCATCATTCCCAAAAAGGTCCGCATTGCCTGCTTCATCGTCATTGCGGCCTCGCTGGTGGTGGCTGTGGAACTGCTCATGCAGGCCTATGCCTACCCGCTCTACCAGCAGCTGGGCATCTTTGTGCCGCTCATCGTGGTGAACTGCATCATCCTTGCCCGCGCCGAAGCCTTTGCCGCCAAGAATGGCGTGGCGGCCTCGGTGGCCGACGGTCTGGGCATCGGTCTGGGCTATACCATCTCCCTCACCTTCCTGGGATCGCTGCGCGAAATCCTGGGCAACGGCACCTGGTTCGGCAATCCCGTCATGTGGGACGGCTTCGAGCCGCTGCGCATCATGGTGCAGGCGCCGGGCGCCTTCATCTGTCTGGGCCTCATTCTGGCCTGCATGAACGTCATCAACGTCTGGCAGGCCCGCCGCAAGGGTCTCAAGGATCCCGCGCCCATAGGCTGCAACGGCTGCGGCTGCTGCAACGCCATGGAGAAGGAGTAGGAAGCGCATGGACATCTTTCAGCTTTTCATCGCCGCCATCTTCGTCAACAACATCGTGCTGGCCCAGTATCTGGGCAACTGCCCCTACCTGGGCTGCTCCAAGGAAAAAGGCGTGGCCCTGGGCATGGGGGGCGCGGTGATCTTTGTCATCATCGTGTCCACGGCCTGCACCTGGCTCATGCAGCGCTATGTCCTGACCCCCTACGGCCTGGGCTACCTCCAGACCATCGTCTTCATTGTGGTCATTGCCTCGCTGGTGCAGTTTGTGGAAATGTTCCTCAAAAAGATGGTCCCCCCGCTCTATTCCGCGCTGGGCATCTTCCTGCCGCTCATCACCACCAACTGCGCGGTCATGGGCGTGACCATCCTTGTGCAGCGCGAGGAATACGACCTGCTGACCTCGGTTCTCTATGGTCTGGCGTCCGGTCTGGGCTTCACGCTGGCCCTGCTGCTCATGGCGGGCATCCGCGAACGGCTGGATACCTGCCGCCTGCCCAAGGCGCTGGCGGGTACGCCCATCGCGCTGATCATGGCGGGTCTTATGTCGCTGGCCTTCATGGGCTTCAAGGGCATGGCGCAATAACGTCAGGCCGAACCTTCCGCCCTGCGCGGACGAGGATAGACTTATGGTTTTGACTTCCATCATCACGTTGTTTTCGCTGGGCCTGGTGGCTGCCGCCATTCTGGCCGTGGCGTCGCGGGTTTTCTACATCAAGGAAGACCCCCGCGTCGAAGCCGTGCTGGAGGTGCTGCCAGGCGCCAACTGCGGCGGCTGCGGCTTTGCCGGCTGCGAAGGCTATGCTGCCGCCGTGGTCAGCGATCCTGCCATTCCGGCCAACAAATGCTGCGCCGGCGGCGCCCAGACCAGCATTGCCGTGGGCGAACTCACCGGCAAGACCGTTTCCGAGGCCGAACCCCTGGTCTCGCTGCGCCGCTGCGACAAGGTAGCGGGCAATGTGGCCCTGCGCTACCAGTATCACGGCATGCCCTCCTGCGCGGCCGCGGCCATGCTGCGCGGCGGGGTGGATACCTGCAAGTATTCCTGCCTGGGCTTCGGCGACTGTGTGGTGGCCTGCCCCTTTGAGGCCATGGAAATCAAGAACGGCCTGGTGCAGGTCAACGTCAGCAAGTGCATCGGCTGCGGGCGCTGCGTGGAAACCTGCCCCCGCGATGCCCTGGAACTGATTCCCAAGCGTGCCCGCGTGGCCGTGTACTGCAATACCCGCGACAAGCTGCGCGCCGTGACCGATGTCTGCGACAGCGGCTGCATCAAGTGCGGGCGCTGCATCAAGGCCTGCCCGGCCAAGGCCGTGCGCCTGGAAAACAACCGCATTGTGGTGGATCATCTGCAATGCCTGTCCTACGGCAGCGAATGCAACGAGGCCTGCGTCTACAGCTGTGCGCGCCACATCTTCCGCCTGACGCGCCCCCGCACCACGCCCCCCGTGGTCCTGGACGATCCCTCTGTTCCCATTGACCGCAAACCCGCCCCCGCGACCGCCGCGCCGCAGGCCCCCGCGCAGGAGTAATCATGCAGAGCACATCCTTCCTTTCTTCGGCGTGCAGCCGCCGTCAGATGCTGCGCGGCCTGCTCATGGGCGGCGCCGCCCTGCTCACGTCCGGCTTCCTGCCTGCCTCTGTGCGGGCGCTGGGGCTTGATGTGCAGCCGCTGTACAAGCGGGCGGATCTTTTCATGGGCACGGTGGTCAATGTGCATGTGGCCCAGGCCCCCGCAGCCCTGGCTGCGGAAGCCGTGGACCGCGCCCTGCACGAAGGGCACCGCCTGGCCGCCCTCTTTGACCGGCACAGCGCCGCCTCGGCCCTGAGCGTCCTCAATGAGCAGGGCCGCCTTGACCATGCCCCCGAGGAACTGCTTTCCCTGCTACGGCAGGCGCAGGCCCTGCACCACGCCACCCAGGGCGCTTTTGACGTCACCGTGCTGCCGCTGCTCCAGCTGCCCGAAAACGCGGATGCCGCCCGGCGCCGCGACGCCCTGGACCTGGTGGGAAGCCGGCATGTCCGCCTGGACGGCTCCCGCGTGCGCCTGGAACGTCAGGGAATGGGCGTCACCCTGGACGGCATTGCCAAGGGGGCCATTGTGGACGCCATGTCCGCCGTTCTCGCCCGCAGCGGCTGCCCCAATCACCTGGTGGAAGCCGGGGGCGACATCATGGCCCGCGGCCACAATGCCGATGGCGGGGACTGGTGCGTGGCCGTGGAAGACCCCTACAAGCGGCATGTCTATCCCGCCGTCTTCCCCCTGCGCAATGCGGCCATTGCCACATCCGGCAATTACGAACAGAAGACGCCGCACCTGCTGGCGCCGCAAAACGGACGGCCCTCGCGCCTGCTCAGTTGCAGCATCGTGGCCGACAGCTGCTGCCAGGCCGATGCCCTGGCCACGGGCCTTTCCCTGGCGCCGGCTCCTGCTGTTCCCGGCCTGGCCCAGGCACAGCACTGTGCCGCCTTTGTCCTGGATGCCGGAGGACAGCCCTACCGCTCCAGACGCTGGCCGGCCTGATACCCCGGCAGCCAGAACGCACGAAAAGCGCACGGCGGAACCACTCCGCCGTGCGCTTTTTCTCGTTGCGTCCCCTGCCATGCTCGGGTCATGGCGCTGCGGGCACACAGCAGACGCCTGTCGCCAGAAAACGACAGCGCGCCTTGCAGCCCTGCCTGCGCAGGCAGATTCACGGGAAAGAACGACGCTGCTCAGAAATGCGACCGCAGAGAAGCGGTCAAAACAACGAAGGCAGGTACAGGCCCGCACGACGCGCGGAAGCAGCCGGCAGGGCAGCGCAGACCCGCAGGCCATGCGGCGTTGACGACACAGGCGCTACGGCTGCGACAGCCCGTCACAGGGCAGCACCACTGTCTGTCCGGCCAGACGCAGGACCATGCCGGGCAGCTCATCGCGCCGGTTGGCGGCAATGGACAGCGGCACCGCGTAGACCGTATGCCCGCTGCGGCCATCCAGACGGGCACAGATCAGGGGCATGCGGCTGGCCACCAGACGCAGCACCGTTGTTTCCAGCCAGGCCGGCATGCGCGCATGCGCATGCAGCAGCTCGCCGGCCAGCACGTGCTGCCCCTGCAAGGGCAGCATACGGCGCGGGTCCACGGGATTGAGACGCCAGACCTCCAGCGTCTCGGCCTGCGGAGACGGCAGGGCCTGCGCCATGTCCAGCACCAGCCAGGCTTCGGCAAAGGTGGCATTGGGCACGGCCCGGCAGGCTGCCAGCCAGATATGCCGTACCCCCAGATCGTGCAGCACCGAGGGAACCGGCAGGGCCAGGGGCGAGCCACCCTCCTCCGCCGGCAGGGTACCGTCGGCCACGCGGCGCAGCTCCTGTGTCCACTCGTCATACCACTGGGGCGGACTCATGCGCACGCTGCCCACGCCAAACATCCAGGCCGCCCAGAGATTGGGCCAGTGCAGGGGATACTGCCGCAGAGGGTCGCCGGTAAAGACGGGCAGCGCCACATCCGGCAGGGCACGCACCACCACTCGCGGCAACAGCTCGTTGATGGCCAGCTCATGCGGGCCATCCCGCCACTCCGCCCAGATGCCGAACCGGCTGGGCGCATCCAGAGGGGTATAGGCCATGCCCATGTCCCAGAGCCAGTTATAGCGCTCCTGATAGGCATCACCGCTGACCACCCAGCTGCCGCTGGCCGCATGCAGGGCCGTTTCCCGCCAGTTGCTGCTCCCCGCACAGAGGCAGAGCAGCAGCGCCGTCAGCAGCAGGTTCATGACGCGACCATGCACCAGCAGCCAGAGATGAGCGCGCCCCAGCAGGGGAAAGAGCATCATGCCCAGCGCCACACTGCCGTAGACCGCCAGCGAGGCCCCCAGGACATCGGCTTCCAGGCTGAAGGCATCCCCGGCGGCACGCAGGATCACCATGAACAGCGACACCAGCAGAAAGGCCACGGCAGTCAGGGCAGCCAGCCAGGCGGGGCGCAGGGCCGGAATATCGGGGGAAAGGGGCTGCGGACTGGTGCGTCCCTGCCCCTGGGCATGGGGCAGGCACAGGGCCAGCCCCGCGACGAGCAGCAGCCAGGGACCATGCCAGAGAAAGGAAAGCGCCCGCCCCCAGTCCTGTTCCAGCATTTCCCAACCGTGCGGGACAACGCGGGATGCCTGGGCGGTCCAGTATCCCGGAGCAAGAAACACCAGCAGCCCCCCCGCTGCGGCCGCCAGCAGAACCCGCAGCATGTCCCGCCGTGCCGGATGCTGGTGTATGGCTGCCAGTATGGCGCAGCCCGCCGTCAGGGCCAGAACAGCCAGGGCCGAAAGCTGCCCCATGCCGGCCGTCAGCACGGCCAGCAGCATGGCCCGGCGCCGGCGTCCGGGCCGGTCGGGAGGATCCGCCAGCCAGAGACGGCAGAGCAGGAGCAGCAGAAGGCACCACAGGGCGGGCGGCAGCGCGCTGCGCAGACTTTGGGAAAAGGCATAGAACTGCCAGAACCGCGCATGGCAGCAGCACAGCCCCAGCATGGCCAGCAGACCGCAGAACAGGCCCAGCCGGTGCGGCAGGGCGGGTGACAGCGTTCGGGCCAGGCCGTAAAAGGCCAGGCCGTAAAGACTCAGCACCAGGCCGCAGACCAGACCGCACAGCAACAGGGATTCGGGCGCCTTGCCCAGAAAAACCTGCAAGAAATGCAGGCTGTATTCCCCGCCGGACAGCAGCCACTGCCGGCCCGTTTCGTAGAGCGCGCCGGGCAGATCCAGAAAGAACATGGCGCGGGTGACCAGCTCAAAGTCATCCCCGCGCGGAAACAGAAAGGCCAGCCCCCAGCAGCACGGCACAAACAGCAGCAGCGCCAGCATGCAGACCAGGCGGGACGGCCGGAAGAGTTCTTCCGGCCGCACCACCACGGCGGGGGCACGCACGGGGGCTATCCCTCCACCACGCGCACGTCGCCCTTGGTCTCGTTGAGACGACGGCGGAAGCTCTGGCGACGGTCTTCACCATCGATCATGCCGGCCACCCATTCGGCCACGTGCAGCACGGGCCGCTTGTCATGCATGTTGATGAGGCAGCGGGCAATGCCGATCTTGCAGGACGGGCAGCTCACCAGCACCGGCGGCTGGTTGGCCGTCTTGAGGCCGCTCTCGGGCTTGTCGATTTCGGCAATGGCCTGTTGCAGGGCCTTTTCCTTGCGCACGCGCAGCAGATTGTAGATGTCGGGCGAAGTCATGGCCCCCATGCCCGATTCACCGCAGCAGCCGCCATTGAGCACGATCTTGGCCCCGGAGAAGGTGGACAGGGCAGACACCACCTGCTTCTGTCCCTTGGCTGCGGGAATGCCCGCCCATTCGCTGTGACACGAGCCATGATAGATAAGGGTCGAATCCGGCGGCAGGGTATGTTCCAGCTGATCCTTGCTGAGCAGGGGCAGCACCAGCTGCATGATATCCCGCTGGCCCAGGCCGGGGAACTGCTCCGTCAGCCCTGTGCGGGCCAGCCCTTCCAGGCAGGTGCCGCAGGAGGTCACCAGGTGGGAAACCTCAAAGCCCTGCTTGCTCAGCGCGCGCACCATGGATGCCAGATACTGGCGGTTCATGGCCAGATTGTCCTCGAATTCCGTATCCATGCCGGCAGCCAGCAGGGGATAGCCGCAGCAGAGATGCCGGGGCGGCACGGCCACGGCAAAACCGGCCCGCAGCAGCAGCATGATGCTGGAAATGCCGATGCGGTCATAGAAAAGCGCCCCCCCGCAGCCGGGGAAATAGATCACGCAGGGCGTTCCCTGAATGATCTCCGTGGGCGAAAAGACCGATCCGCGATGCAGACGCAGGGCCTCGTACAGATTGGTATAGCCCGTCTTGGGACCCCGACCGGAAAAGAGCGGGCTGTGCATGCGCCGTTTCCAGAATTCCGGCACAAAGCCCAGCAGGCGGTTCTGCATCTTCTGGCCCAGCGAGGCCATCTTGGCCGCCTTGGGCACGCGATGCTCCACATCCTGCACCAGCCAGTCCAGCGCCCGTTTCTTGAGGGGATGCCCGCCCGCATTTTCATGCTCCAGCAGGGCGCGCAGCGAAAGGGCCACATCGCCGGAAGGAATCTTGACCGGGCAGTTGGCCTGGCAGCGGCCGCAGGCCGTGCAGTGCTCCACCAGATCGCGCAGCCAGTAGAGCAGATTTTCGTCAATGCTGCCCTTGTTCACCTGCGAGTAGTAGACGGCCTCGATGAGCATGCCCAGCACCATGTTCTTGTTGCGCGGGTGGTACTGCATGCTGCGCTCGGGGTAGTTCATGGGGCAGACATGCTTGCACTTGCCGCAGCGCGTGCAGACCTGCACGGCCGAAAGCAGATCGGTGAGGCGCTCCTTGTCCGGCAGGCCGCTTTCGTTGAGGTCGCGGATCAGGTGATTGAAGGAGAAGGTGAAGGGGCGCACCGGCAGCTCGCGATAGACCAGCTTGGCCGGATTCATGACATCGCGCGGGTCCACCCGTTCCTTGAAGGCACGCAGGGCATCCATCTTTTCCTTGCTGAAAAAGGCAATCTTGGTGATGCCGATGCCGTGCTCGCCGGAAACCTCGCCGCCCATTTCCTGGCACTCGGCCATGACGCGGGCCGCCGTTTCCTCGGCCTCCTCCAGCATGCGGTGGTCATTGGAGTTCACCGGAATATTGACGTGGCAGTTGCCGTCGCCGGCGTGCATGTGGCTGGCCACCACAATACGGCCGGCCTCCATGTAGTCGCGAATCTTGACCATCTTCTTGGCCAGATGGGGATATTTTTCCGCCAGCGCGGCCATGTAGTCCTGCGCGCGCTTCCAGTACTCCACATCGGAAAGCTCCGCAGCCGGCACGTCACCGGCAGCCACCTTGGACGCAAAGGAGAATTCCCGGTTGAATTCCTTGTCCTCCATGGGAAAGCCCGGCAGACGCCCCGTTTCCTGCAGGGCAAAGCGATAGGCCTGCGCCGTGCATTCCAGGTTGAGCTGTTCCAGGAAAAGGGCAAAGTCCGGGATGCGGTCCATGGGAATGACCACGTCCTCGTTGAGCTTGAAGCCGGACGTGCGCTTGGCAATGGCCGACAGGCGGTGCCGGTCTTCCCAGAAGCGTTCGGCCTCCTTGTCGTCCTGGGCCACGATGATGTCCACGTTTTCCTGCTCTTCCACCACGGAAACAATGTCGCCCACGCACTTGTCCAGCAGGTAGGGATCATCGCCATCCACCTGCAGGATGATGACGGAAATGGGCAGGTCCGAATATTTCTGGGACTTGCGCTTGTAGTCGATGGCCTGCACGTACTTGGCGTTGAATTCTTCCAGCGCGGACAGGTGGGCGTAGTCGCCCTCCTCGCGGATGCGGTTGCGCAGGGCCACCAGCTCGCGCACCACCACGGCCGCGGGGTGCATGGAGCGGCCGAAGAATTCCAGCACCATGACGCGCTTGTAGCGCGGCTTGGGATGCAGGATGAAGCAGGCCTCGGTAATGATGCCGTCCACGCCTTCCTTCTGCATGCCCGGCAGGCCGCCCAGGGCCTTGTTGGTCACGTCCTTGCCCAGACCGGGCAGGCGGATTTCATCGCCGCGCAGGTGAATGACGTTGCGCACGCCGCCGCTCACGTCGCGCACCACAAAAACGGCGATTTCTTCCGGCAGAATCTTGTGGCGGGGGTGATTTTCCCGCTCCACGGTGATGATTTCACCCGTGGGCGTGACCATGCGCCACCAGAGCAGATTGTCCAGGGTGGTGCCGTATTCAAAGGCCATGGGGCCGCCCGCATTTTCCGAAACATTGCCGCCGATGGAGGCTGCCTGCTTGGAGGCCGGGTCCACGGAGAACAGGGCACCCTTTTCGGCCACGGCCGTAATGACGGCCTGCGTATTGGCCCCGGCCTGGCAGGTGACGGTCATGGCCTCAAGGTCAATGGGGCCGATGTGCGTGAGCCGGGCAAGGCTCACGATGACCGTGCGCCGCCGGGCCGGCACGGCGCCCCCGGTCATGCCCGAGCCGCCCCCGCGGGGAATGAGGGCAAACTTCATTTCATTGGCCAGACGGATCAGGGCCGATACCTGCTCGGTATTGTCCGGTTCCACCACCAGCAGGGGCAGTTCCATGCGCAGGTCCGTGGCGTCCGTGGCCGCGCCGATGAGCGAGCCGGGGTCCGTGAGGATGCACTCGTCCGGCAGAATCTCGCGCAGGGTTTCCGTCAGCTTGCGGCGAAAATCCATTTCGGCCTCGTGGGCCGACCAGAACATGGTAATGCCCTCGCTGAGGGCCGTGGCGTAGTAATGTGCCAGGGAGAGCGCCTCGCGTTCCAGGCGCTCGCGCACGCTGGCGCGCACCGTATCCGCATCGATGAAGGGATTGTAGGCAACGAGGAAAAGTTCCTCGGCAATGGCAATGGCCAGATGACGCACGGATTCGGGCCATTCCTCGAAATCATTGATATTGATGCGCAGGATGCGATTGACAACATAGTCGGGAGAAATGGAAATATGGGGTCCCTTGTGGGCCATGAGTAAAACCTTCCTTGCGGCTGTCGGGAGTGTGCGGCAGGCAGACGTCCGCGCACAACGGACCGAGGGCGGACGGCAGAACGACGCACGTTCCGTCCTGTATCGGAAACAATTTATATACGTTCAAGCAAGGCGCTTGGCAAGCCGCATGCACCGGACAGGGTGGACATTTTGACTTTCCCCCGGGCGGGGGTATACTCTGGCAGCTCCTGTGCTTCTCTTTTTTCTGCGAGACAGACATGACTTTCTGGGACCGGCTACAGGTACTTACCGACATCTACGACCTCTTCCACAACTGGTGGGAGCGGCCGTCCACCCAGCGCCTGGTAGCCGCCATGACCCTGCTGGCCTATCTGGGCGCCCTGCTGGTCATCGAGGCCAAACGTCTGGGCCTGCTGCCGCCGCAGCTGGCCCGTCTCACGCCCGACAGCCACATCTGGGCCATCCATCTGGCCTTCACCATCATTCTGTGCATGGAAGTCATGGGGCTGATCTTCAGCATTTCCAGTTCCTTTTCCCGTGCCGTGGGCAAACAGCTGGAAATCATGGCCCTCATTCTGCTGCGCAATGCCTTCAAGGAACTGGGGCATCTTGCCGAACCCATCACCGTGGCCGGACAGTGGCAGCCGGTGATGCACATTGCCATCTACGCCAGCGGCGCCCTGGGCATCTTCATTCTCATGCGCCTCTTCCTGCGCAGCATCCGGCACCGGCACTACATCACCCGGCCGGACATGCGCATGCGCTATGTCCTGAGCAAGAAGCTCCTTTCGCTCATGCTGCTGCTCATGGTCCTGGGCATCAGCATCCGCGATGTCATGCTTTTCTGGTTCACCGGGGAAGGGCAGCACTTCTTTGAAACTATCTATACGGTACTCATCTTTGCCGATATTACCCTGGTGCTCATTGCCCAGCGCTACATGCCCACCTTTCAGGCCGTTTTCCGCAATTCCGGCTATGTGCTGGGGACGCTCATGATGCGGCTGGGCCTGTCTGCCACGGCCCCGCTGGATACGGCCATCAGCCTGTTTGCGGGCTTCTATGTGCTGGCGCTGGTCTGGGCACTGAACCGCTTTGCACAGAAACCTTCCGAGGGAGGCCGATGAATACCCTGCTCCCCGCTTTCGATCCCTGCAAGCAGCGCTCCGCCGCCCATGCCGCCGAGGCCCGGCAGGTGCTGGCCATGCTAGGCCTGCCCGCGCTGTGGGAACAGGCCGACACGCGCTGCGCTGTGGTGGGTTCCCTGGCCACGGGCCTGCTGGCCGCCCACCTGGACATTGATCTGCATGTCTACACGCCGGACCTGACCCTGGCCGGCAGCGTGGCCCTCATGGCGCCGGTGCTGGGCCATGCCGCCGTGCGGCGCATGACCTGCCGCAACAGCATTGCCACCGACGAAGCCTGCGTGGAATGGCACCTCTGGTGCACCGGCCCGTCAGGCCGGGAATGGCAGCTGGACATCATCCACCTGCGGGCCGGCTCGGCCTATGACGGCTTTGCGGAGGATTTCGGCCGGCGCCTGCTGGCCGTGCTTACGCCGGAACGCCGGCAGGCCATCCTGCACATCAAGTTTCACCTGCCGCGGCACGAGAATATTCCCGCCCTGCGCGTCTACGAGGCGGTCATCGCCCACGGCATACGCACCTGGCCGGCCTTCCGCCGCTGGCTGGATGACCAGACGGAACAGACCGGCGGCATCAACCGCTGGCGGCCCTGACAGCGCGCCCTGTGGCGGGCCCGCACGGCCGGGCACCGTGCTCAGGCCTTTCGCCCCGAAGCCGGTCCAGAGGCCGACCCGCCGTCATCGGCAATGTCCGCCTCCACAATATCCTCGCCGGCAGGCTCCTGTCCGCCGGACGGCCCCTGCCCCGCCGGGCCGCTGTCCGGTGTCCCGGAAGCCGCGGGCGGCAGCGCGCCCGGGGCTGTCCCCGGCAGCGGCAAGGGCGTCTTGCCGTCGGGCAGCAGCACCACACCGGTACGCTCCAGCACGGCATGCCGGAAGGCAAATTCCCGCTCCATCTTGTGATGCCGGTACAGAAAGTACTGGCGCACCACATAGCAGACCGTCAGAAAAACGGCCGCACTGCCCGCAATCCAGGGCAGATAGGGCAGAAGCGCCCCGCCGGCACGGGCCAGCGCCTCCACCAGACCGTCCACAAAGAGCAGCAGACCCCCCAGCACCAGCAGCGCCAGCAGGATGACCACCGTGGGCGCATGGCGCACCACCCGGTAAAACAGGTCCACGCGCTGCGGCAGCGCTTCCGCGGCAGCCGCTTCCTGCGCGGCGCCCTCCGCCTGGCTGCCGC
This sequence comes from uncultured Desulfovibrio sp., assembly GCF_944324505.1. NCBI lineage: Bacteria > Pseudomonadati > Thermodesulfobacteriota > Desulfovibrionia > Desulfovibrionales > Desulfovibrionaceae > Desulfovibrio > uncultured Desulfovibrio sp. The sequence continues at coordinate 51,214 of NZ_CALUWO010000010.1, read as the reverse complement.
CGCCGTCTGCCTGCCGGTCCAGGGTACGGGCCACCAGCAGGCCGGAAAGATGCAGCACCAGCAGCAGGCCCACGGGCATGAGCAGGGCAGCCATGGCCCAGCCCAGCCACGGAAAGCGGGCCATGGGCGGCCCGCCGGGCACCAGCGGCTCGGAATGAATGATGCCGTAGATGACCGCCACGCCTCCCACGGCCAGTTCCAGCAGAAAAATGGCAATAAGCAGATATATGATGGCATCGCGATGCCGGCTTTCCGACCAGTGCGATCCCTGTGCGTTCATGGTGTCTTTCATGCCGCTTGCTTACCAGAAGGAAAGCGGAAGCGGCAAGAGGCTTGCTCCCGCAGGGCATCTGTCATAGGCTGCCCCGTGGAGGGCCACCCCATGCATGTTCTTGTCACCGGCGCCGCAGGCTTCATCGGCTATCATCTGTCCCAGCGACTGCTTGACGACGGGCATACCGTTGTGGGCATCGACAACTGCAACGATTACTACGACGTGCAGCTCAAGAAGGACCGCCTGGCCCGGCTGGAGGGGCGGCCCGGCTTCCGCTTTCAGCTGCTGGACCTGGCCCAGACCGACGCCATGCTGGCGCTCTTTGCCGCCGAAGGCTTCAGCCACGTGGTCAATCTGGCCGCCCAGGCCGGCGTGCGCTACAGCCTCATCAATCCGGCCTCCTACATTCAGGCCAATCTTGTGGGCTTCGGCAATGTGCTGGAAGGCTGCCGTCACCACGGGGTGCAGCATCTGGTCTTTGCCTCGTCCTCCTCGGTCTACGGCCTCAATGCCGCCCAGCCCTATTCGGAGCACCATCCGGTCAATCACCCGGTGAGCCTGTACGCCGCCACCAAGAAAAGCAATGAACTCATGGCCCATGCCTATGCCCACCTCTACGGCCTGCCCTGTACGGGGCTGCGCTTCTTCACGGTCTACGGCCCGTGGGGCCGGCCGGACATGGCCCTGCAACTCTTTGCCCATGCCATCATGCGCGGCGAGGCCATCAAGGTCTTCAATGAAGGACGCATGCGCCGCGACTTCACCTATATTGACGACATTGTGGAAGGCGTGGTGCGCCTGCTTGACCATCCGGCGCAGCCCGACCCCGGCTGGGATGCCTCCAGCCCCGACCCGGCCACAAGCTGTGCGCCGTGGCGCATCTACAATATCGGGAACAATCAGACCGTGGAACTCAATGACTTCATTGCCGCGCTGGAAGAGGCCCTGGGCAAGAAGGCCATCCGCGAGCTGCTGCCCATGCAGCCCGGCGATGTCAAGGCAACCTGGGCCGATATCGACGACCTCACCGCCGCCACCGGCTTTGCGCCCGTGACCCCTCTGCGCGAGGGCATGGCCCGCTTCGTGCGCTGGTTCAAGGAGTATTACCGCTATGCCTGATCTGCCCCTGCCCACCCCGGAACGGCCGGAAATTCTGGCCCCGGCCGGGGATGAAGCCTGCTTTCTGGCTGCCCTGACCGCCGGCGCCGATGCCATTTATCTGGGCCTCAAGAACTTTTCCGCCCGCATGCAGGCCGAAAACTTCAGCCTGGCCGAACTTTCCCGCCTGACGGACCTGGCCCACAGCGAACAGGCCCGGGTCTATGTGGCCATGAATACCCTGATCAAGCCCGGCGAACCGGCGGCGGCCTACCGGCTCATCCGCCGTCTGGCCCGGCAGGTCAATCCCGACGGCCTCATTGTGCAGGACCTGGCCTATCTGGACCTGGCCCGGCAGGCCGGCTACGAGGGCGGGCTTTCCCTGTCCACCCTGGCCAATGTGACCAGCCCCCGCAACCTGCACACGGCAAAGGCCCTGGGGGCCGACCGCGTGGTCCTGCCCAGGGAACTGTCCATTGACGAAATCCGCCTCATGGGCGAAGCCTGCCCGGACGGGCTGGACCTGGAATGCTTCATCCACGGGGCGCTGTGCTACTGCGTTTCCGGCCGCTGCTACTGGTCCAGCTATATGGGCGGCAAAAGCGGCCTGCGCGGCCGCTGTGTGCAGCCCTGCCGCCGCGTCTACCGTCAGGGCGGCGCCGCGGCCCAGGCCATGCTCCGCCAGAGCGAACAGCAGGCCGCCCGCGAGGAAGCCCGGCAGAAGGGCCACCCCCTGCGCGAGCGTCACAACGAGCGCCCCGAACGCCAGCGCAGCGCCGGCAAGGGACGCGAAGGGCGCTTCTTCTCCTGCCTGGACCTTTCGCTGGACGTGCTGGCCAAGACCCTGCTGCACATCCCGCATCTGGTCTCGTGGAAGATCGAGGGCCGCAAGAAGGGGCCACACTACGTCTACCACGTGGTCACGGCCTACCGTATGCTGCGCGACAATCCCGGCGATGCCCATGCCCGCCGCGATGCCGAGGAAATTCTGGAAATGGCCCTGGGCCGGCCCGCCACCCGCGCCCGCTTCCTGCCCCAGAAGGACAATACCATCCCCACCTCGCCATCCGGCCAGACCAGCTCCGGCCTGCTGGCGGGCAAGGTGCGCATCGAGCAGGACGGCCGCGTCACCCTCAAGCCCCATTTCGAGCTGCTGCCGCAGGACTATCTGCGCGTGGGTGTGGAGGACGAACGCTGGCACGCCACCCTGCCCGTCACGCGCCGCATCCCCAAGGCCGGCACCCTGCTGCTGCGCCTGCCCAAACACAAGACCCCCCGCGCCGGCACGCCGGTCTTTCTCATTGACCGGCGGGAACCGGAACTCATGCAGCTGCTCCGCGCCTGGCAGAACCGCCTGCAGAGCATGCCCGTGCGGGAAAGCCGCGCCGTGGAAAGCGCACCGCGCCTGCCGCAGCCCGTCAGACCGGCGCCGCGTCCGGACGTGGTGGTGCGGGCATCCCTGCCACAGGGCCGCGAAACCCGCGGCAGCCGGCAGCAGCACATGGGCCTGTGGCTCTCGCCGCGCACGGCGGACATTTCCCGCACCGTGGCACCGCGCATCAGCTGGTGGCTGCCGCCCGTCATCTGGCCCGAGGAGGAAGAGGGCATCTGCCGCCGCCTGCGGCAGCTCTGCCGTGAAGGCGCCCGGCATTTTGTGTGCAATGCCCCGTGGCAGAAGGACCTTTTTCCCGCAGACCTGCCCGGCGACAGTCTGGACCTGGTGGCCGGCCCCTTCTGCAATACGGCCAATGCCGTCGCCCTGGGGCAGCTGGCCCGCATGGGTTTTACCGCGGCCTACGTCAGCCCCGAACTGCCCCGCGAGGACTTCCTGGCCCTGCCCCGGCAGAGTCCCCTGCCGCTGGGCGTGGTGCTTTCCGGCTTCTGGCCCGTGGGCATAAGCCGCTTCGGCCTGCTGGGCATCAAGCCCAATGAGCCGTTCATGAGTCCCAAGGGCGAGGTCTTCTGGGCACGCACCTACGGCGGCAATGTGTGGATCTATCCCGGCTGGCCGCTGGACCTCTCCTCCCGGCGGCAGGAACTCCAGGCCGCCGGCTACAGCTTCTTTGCCCGGCTGGAAGAACATGTGCCCCCCACCCTGCCCGAAGCCCGACGGCAGAGTCTGTTCAACTGGGAAGGGGCGCTGCTCTAGTTTCTTTTCGCTTTTCTCCCCACAGACAGAGAGGGCATCTTCATGATGAAGATGCCCTCTCTGTCTGTGCGCCTGGCACGTATACTCCACCCCTTGCGCCCTGTGCTGCCGCACCGTCATTCCCCGCAGCCTCCAGGCCTCAGGACGCATCACCAGTTGATGGCGTGGTTTAGTCTGCCAGTCTTCTGCCAGCCTTGCATGAAAGATATACTTCTGGGCCGTCAGGTCCTTCCTCCACATACGTGATCTGGTATGTCGCCTCTACCATACCACCAGCCGAGAGAGAACCAAAAAATTCAAGCGTTTTCTCTTTTGAACAGCTGATAAAAACCTGAGCATAGCTTGGCTTCTGAATGCTAAATCCGACCATCATGCCTTCTTCTTCCATAAAGCCAAGATATTTTCCTTGTGTACTTTTGATTGCCAGAATTTGATTGTCAGAATTTTTATGCTTTTTTATGATATCAACAGCTTTTTCATACATCATATCATCGTAATAGCCATCAGCTTTTGCGCTGCCATATTGATCGGGAGACAGGGAATTATTATGCTGAATAACATACAAATCCCCTATTCTCAGATAAACAGCTATGGTATAGGCATCCTCTATGGAAAACCCTTCCTCCTCGATCAAGGCTTTTGCACTCTTGTCGCGGCCAGACTTCAGCCATTGCCGCTGACTATCCAATATCTGTTTTTTATAATCGCCGTGAAGGCTATTATATACTTCTTTCCAAACAGCTGAAAGTTCTTTATCTGCCTGTTTGAAATAGGGAATCTTTAGCAATTCATTATATTCATTCTCTGCCAAAGAATATGATTTTGTTTGAAAAGTTACCGTAAAAAAACAGACAATCAGAACAGTAATTATATGTTTCATGGTAATCCTCCTTTGCATCTGTAAATAGTAATAAACAATATATCAAGACATATACAAGGGAAGCAAGTCGTTTTAGCCGCTTCCTTACTATATTTTGGAGTCATAATATTTCTGACTTTTTGTATTTTTTCAAGGTGGAATGCAGGAAACACAGATTTTGTTTGCCAAAAACTGCGAAATTCCTCCGTGTCATGTTCCCTGTCGGCAAAAAGTATCTGAATTGAAGGCAGCGCTGGCAACAGACATGCCACATCGATATACTCACTGGCGAATCCGGCTGTCAGCAAGGTTCCGTCGGACGCCCTGAGACGCTGCCGACACACGTCATCTAGCGTTCACTGCTCCTTTTGTGCGTCTGATACATCGGGGAAAATCCCTTTTTTACAGACTTGCAGCAGACCTGTGAACTTGCAGAAGATGGCATCTGGAATAATGAGAGAGATATTTATCCTGAATAGTTACGGAAAGCGTCATAAAAGTCTTTTTGAAAACTCTCATTGTGCGCTATCTGAAAAAACAGTTATAAACAATTTTATAAGGTTCGTATTCTTTGCGGGAATCCTGCCATTGACGGTCAAACCTGAGGATAGAGGCAGAGCTACTGCCACGGATAATCCCGTGCTCATTAACTCTGCCCCCCTTACGTGCGAAAAAAACGGCGGATGCCGTCTATCCGAGCACCAGAAAGATAAAAAAGAGTAGGCATGGAAACGTCTGTCTCTCTGCCTACCCTTCTTGAAGATTTGGAAATAATACGTCCTGCCCCTAGGGCAGGCGGGCATATTCCTCGTCGCTGACAGGTTCCAGCCATTCATTGCGGCTGTTGTCGCCGGGCACTTCCACGGCCAGGTGCACAAACCAGCTGTCCCTGGCAGCGCCGTGCCAGTGCTTGACCCCGGCCGGAATGTGCACCACGTCGCCGGCCTGAAGGGCGCGGGCGGGCTTACCCCATTCCTGATACCAGCCCCGCCCGGATGTACAGAGCAGTATCTGGCCGCCGCCACGGCTGGCGTGATGCACATGCCAGTTATTGCGGCAGCCGGGTTCAAAGGTCACATTGCCAATGACCACGCCTTCCTGCGAAAGCATGTTCAGATAGCTGTTTCCCGTGAAATACTGGGCATAGGCCGTATTGGCCCCGCCACGGGCAAAGGGGCCTCTCTGTTCCGTATCCATGGCAGTCTCCTTCTGATTGGCGGCCACGGCGGATGCCACGGCTCCTCCCAGAAGCAGCATGGCAGCCATGACCATAAGCAGTGTGTGCTTCATCATACGAGCTTTCCTCCGCGTATACATGAGCACTACCCTGTCTGGCGCCTTGCCAGAAGGGCCGATCTGGACAAAAAATTGCCTTTTCCGCTCATTATCGCATCAACGCCTGCCCGGCGCGTGCCTTGTGCTGCCCCTCCGGCAGCGCGCCCTCACAGGCAGTCGTTTTCGGAAAAAGTCCCGCCGGCGTATCTGTTCAGCCGCGGCCCGTTGTGGCAGAATGACCACAGAGACCATTTTCACCGCCTCCGGGGGATACCATGACGCCATCCGAACTCCGCCGCGTTGCCGAAGCCAATGCCGCCCTTAGGAACATTCTGCTGCGTCACCTTGATGTGCCGGATGTCCGCCCCTCGGCCATTGACGGCCTGTACCTTGTGCGGCGGGAAGACAGCAGCAGCTCGGACAGGTGCTTCGAGCGGCCTCTCGCCTCGCTCATTCTCCAGGGCAGCAAGCGCAGCGTCCTCGGTACACAGGAATATTATTTCAAGGAAAATCAGTGCCTTGTATCCGGTGTGGACATACCCAGTGTATCGTCCTTTCTGGATGCCTCGGCACGGCACCCCTTTCTGGCCATATTCTTTTCGCTGGACCAGCAGATTCTCACGGATCTGCTGCTGGACATGCCGCCGGACAGCACGCCGCCCCCGCCGGAAGAAGGCAGCCTTTCCATTGCCGAGGCAGACCCCGATTTCATGGAAGCGCTGCTGCGCCTGGCCCGCCTGCTGGACAAACCCGATCAGATTGCCGTGCTCGCGCCCATGATTCTGCGGGAACTGCACTACCTGCTGCTCACGGGGCCGCAGGGCCATGTGCTGAAACGTCTCTATGCCCATGGCTCGCGCAACAGCCAGATCATCCGGGCCATTGCCCTTTTGCGCAACGGCCTTGGTGCCCCCCTGCGCATGGAGGAGCTGGCCAGACAGGTGGGCATGTCCCTGTCCAGCCTCAACCGTCATTTCAGACGTCTCACCGGCTTCAGCCCCCTGCAGTACCGCAAGCAGCTGCGCCTGTATGAAGCCCGGCGCAAAATGCTCATGGAAAATGAACGGGCCGCCACGGCAGCCTTTGCCGTGGGCTATGAAAGCGTTACCCAGTTCAACCGGGAATACAAACGCATGTTCGGCGAGCCGCCGCATCGGGACATTCAGCGCAGGCAGCATGCCTGCACAGGCCGGCAGGAGACCTCCTGTGCCTGACGTCCCCTGCTGGCGTGCCCATGACGGACGAACCTAGCGCGCGTAACCCAGCCGGCGCAGCCAGCGATCCACCTCCGGCTGTGCCCCGGAAGCCGCCGTGCCGCGGATGGCCAGCCCTTCCAGCAGGTTCGCCTCCGGGCAAAGGCGCCGCAAATCCTTCTGGCTGTGGCCCAGGCCGCTGCCACCGTGGGTGCAGAACGGGGCCACATTGCGCCGCCCTGCCGCATACTGCGTAAAAAAGGTAAAGAAAGGCATGGGCATGCTGCCCCACCAGTTGGGAAAGCCCACAAAAATGGTCTGGTACTGCTCCCAGCGGGGAAGCTCCACCCGGATGGCAGGCCGGGCATCACGCCGCTGTTCCTCCCGGGAAACATCCAGAAGCGTTTCATACGCCTGCGGATAGGGAGTCACGGTATCCAGTTCCACCAGATCGCCCCCCACGCGCTCATGAATCATGCGGGCCACGGTGCGCGTATTGCCCGTGCGCGAAAAATACAGAACAAGCATGGTCTGTTCTCCTGAAGCGGCCGCCCGGGCGGCCGTCATGTTGCCGGCAAGCCAAAAAAGGGGACTGACTGCCGCGAGCTTCAGCAGGCGGCGCCGGACAGGCGAAAATCCCTCACAGGGCATTCCTCTTTTCCTGTGCTGCATGGTGAATGACACGGAAACCTCCTTATGGTCTGTCGGTGCACCGGCCGCGCAGGCCCGCACAGGGGAGCGGCGCCACGCGCGGCGGCAGGCGGATTACTGGGGCAGAACCTCGTTGACGCAGCCAAGGGCATTCAGGGTACGGGGAAAGCCGATATATGGCAGGATGCGGGCCAGGGCATCCACCAGTTCCTGCTTGCTGTTGCCCATATTGGCGCAGCCGCGCACATGCGCCTTCACCTGAGCCTCGCAGCCGCCAAGGCTGCTCACCATGGCAAAGGTCAGCAGCTCGCGCAGCTTCAGGTCAAGGCCCTTGCGCGTATAGATATCGCCAAAGCAGTAGGCCGAAAGATAGTTGACCATAATGTCCTTCTGCCCGTCGGGCGCTGCGGCATGCATGGAATCAATGGCCGTGTCGCCAAAAATGCGCTTCTGCACGGCACAGCCTGCACGGAAGCGGTCCTCCTCCGTCACGGTGCCCTGTTCCGGCAGCGGAAGGGCAATGCCCGCACGGGAAAAGACCGCGTTTATGCGCCGCAGGGCTGCTTCCGTGCGGGGAATGCCCACATAGGGCGCACACTGATAGATGGCCTCCCGGATTTCCTGCGGCAGAATGCCCAGACGCAGGGCCGCTTCCGCCTGCTCTTCCAGGCTGTCCTGCGCATCCACGGCCACCAGGGACACCAGGGCCACCAGCATCTGCTGCCGCTGGTCCAGCACTCCCCTTGCCACGATCTCGCCATACAGCAGTCTGTCCCGCAGCGCCGCAAATTCGGGGTCCGTCTCTGCCAGCGGCGCAGGGCGGTCCCCCAGGAAGCGCTGTCTGTTCTGCAAGGCATCATTCGTTCTGTTCATGGTCGTTTCTCCTCTGGAAGTACCAGGTTCCGCCGCAGCCGCGGCACAGACATCCGGCAGCAGCGCCAGCATGAGCAGCAGGCAGAGGCTGCCAAGAGCATATCGGGTATCTTTCCTCGCGGTGGTCATGTTTCCTCCTGTCGTTTTTCCGGCAGGTGGTCCGGCCAGCCCTGCCGCTCCGGGGTCAGCCGTGACTGACCGGTCTGCGGCGGGGCGATGCGCGGCAGGACGGCTCCCCCGGTACGTATGCGTGCACACTAGCGCGCACCACAGCAGGAAAACAGGGAATCTTCCGGCAAATTATTGCCCAAAACACGCAAGGATGGCACTCTTCTTCTGCCGGCGGACAGGCCCCCGGCCCGTCACACCCCAGGTTTTTCCGTATGGACGCTTCTTCTCTCCACGCACGCGCCCGCTTTCCCGCTGGTCTGGAACAGCCGCCGGGGAGCTATCGCTTCGGCAGCGATGCCCTGCTGCTGGGGGCCTGGGCAGCCCGCTGCCTGCCGCCGGCGCAGTACCCGCAGGAACTTGACGTGGCCGATCTGGGCTGCGGCTGCGGGGCAGCCCTCTTTGCCCTGCTGCTGCACCCCCTTGCTGTCCGCCGGAAGCTGCGGGCCACGGGCCTGGAACAGCAGCCCGCCCTTGTGGACGCCGCCACGCGCAATGCCCGTGCCCTGGGGCTGGACGCCTGCCGCTTCCGTCAGGGAGACCTGAGGGACAACACCTTTGTGCGCGGCATCGTGCAGGGCAGTGCCCCGGGCCGGCACCTGGTGCTCTGCAATCCGCCCTACGGCCTCACGGGGCACGGCCGGGCAACGTCCAGCGGCCTGCGGCGCCAGGCCCTGCAACAGGATCAGGGCAGTCTGCCGGCCTTCTGCCGGGCGGGAGCAGCCCTGCTGCGGCACCATGGCCGCTTTCTGGCCATATTTCCCGCCGCCCACATGGCCCGCCTGCTGCTGGCCCTGCAGGATGCCCGCCTGGGGCTGCGCCAGCTGCTGCCCGTACAGGCCAGAGCGCACGAACCGGCCCTGCGCCTGCTGGTGGAAGCCAGCAAGGATGCCGCCCCTGACTGCCGCCTGCTGCCGCCGCTCTGCCTGCATGCGCACCACGGAGAACACACGACCTGGAGCCGGGAAGCCCTGGACTTCTGCCCCTGGCTGGCCGGCAGCCGGAATCCTGCCGACAGGGGGTGACAAACGGCCCGCTTGGGGTCAGACTGAACATCCATTGCCTACGCCGGAGCCTGCCATGACCTTTATTGCCGACCTGCACATCCACTCCCGCTTTTCCCGAGCCACCAGCAAGCAGCTGAATCCGCGCCATCTGGCGGCCTGGGCGCGCTGCAAGGGCATTCATGTGCTGGGAACCGGCGACTTCACACATCCCCAGTGGCGTCAGGAACTGCGGGACATGCTGGTGCGCGACGACACCAGCGGCCTGTACCGCCTGAAGGACGCGCCCGAAGCCCTGGATTTTCTGGGCGGCGCCGTTCCCGGACAGGGTGACGGACCGCTCTTTCTGCTGCAAACGGAAATCAGCTCCATTTACAAACGGCATGGCCGGGTACGCAAGGTGCACAACCTTGTCTTTGTGCCCACGCTGGAAGATGCCGACCGCCTGTCCGCCCGGCTGGAGAACATCGGCAATCTGCATTCCGACGGCCGGCCCATTCTGGGACTGGACTCGCGCGATCTGCTGGAGCTCTGCCTGGATGTCTGCCCGCGCGCCGTCCTGGTGCCGGCTCATGTCTGGACGCCGTGGTTTGCCCTGTTCGGCTCCAAATCCGGCTTTGACCGGCTGGAAGACTGCTTTGACGATCTTTCCTCCCACATCTTTGCCCTGGAAACGGGTCTTTCCTCTGACCCGGCCATGAACCGCCTGGTCAGCCGCCTGGACGGCTATGCCCTCATCTCCAATTCCGATGCCCATTCCGGGGCCAATCTGGGGCGGGAGGCCAATCTCTTTGACGGGCAGCCCGGCTATGACGCCCTGTTCGCGGCCCTGCGCGCCACGGCCAGACGTGAGCCGCAGGACGGGCTGGACTGCCGCTTTCTGGGAACACTGGAATTCTATCCCGAAGAAGGCAAGTATCATCTGGACGGACACCGTGCCTGCCAGGTGGTCATGGAACCGCGCGAGGCCCTGGCCTGCAACAATATCTGCCCGGTCTGCGGCAAGCCCCTGACCATCGGCGTGCTGCACCGCGTCTGGGAACTGGCGGACCGGGAAACGCCCCCCGAGCTGCCCCGTGAACCGCGCCCCCGCCCGCTCATTCCCCTGCCGGAAGTGGTGGGCGAGCTGCTGGGCGCCGGTGCGTCCTCCCGCCGGGTGCAGGAACGCTATGCCCGCCTGCTCACGGAGCTGGGGCCGGACCTGGACATTCTCTGCCGCCTGCCCGAAGACGCCATACGCCAGCACTGGGACCTGCTGGGCGAAGCCGTGTCCCGCATGCGGCGCGGCCAGGTTTTCCGCCAGGGCGGCTATGACGGTGAATACGGCGTCGTCCGCGTTTTTTCCCCGGACGAGGCCGAACAGATTCACGGCAGAAATCCGCGCGGAACGTCCCGCCGGGGCCGTCCTTCCCGGCAGAATCTTTCCCTGCTGCCAGAACGGCCGACCACCACGGAGGCCGCTCCGACAGCACAGCCCTCAGCGGCAGGCACGCCAGCCACGGAGGGCACGGCGGCCCTGCGGGCCTTCAGGCAGGCCCATGACGCCCAGCCGGCGCCCCGGCAGGCGCCGGACCTGCCCGGCCTTTCCGAAGAACAGGAAGCCGCCCTGCGCGCCGGGCCGGAACCGGTTCTGGTCCTTGCCGGTCCGGGGGCAGGCAAGACGCGCGTGCTCATCGGCCGCCTGCAGCATCTCATGGCCCAGGGCCTGGACCCTGCCAGCCTGCTGGCCGTGACCTTCACCCGCCGGGCCGCCAGCGAGCTGCGCCAGCGCCTGCGGGAAAGCTGCGGGCAGCAGACGGCCCTGCCTGCCTGCGATACCCTGCACGCCCTGGCCTGGGAGATGGTGCGTCAGGCAGAGCCGCAGGCCGTTCTGCTCACGGAACAGGCGGCCCGCGAGCTGTTCCGGCAGGAAAATCCCCACCTCTCCGCGGCCGAGGCCCAGGCGCGGGAAGCCGCCTACAGCCTGTGGCGCGAACAGGAAGTGCACGGGCGCGCCCTGCCCCCCGATGCCGACGAACTGCCCCTGCTGGGGCCGTCGCCCCATGTCTGGCTGGCCGATGCCCGGCGCTATACCAGGCGCAAGCAGCAGCATCAGCCCCGCCTCTATGACTATGCGGACCTGCTGGATGCCCTGCTGCGGCATGCCCGTACCCATGAAGGCCAGTACCGCCACGTGCTGGTGGATGAAATTCAGGACCTTTCCCCCAAGCAGCTGGCCGTGGTGCAGGCCCTGCTGCCCGGAGACGGCTGCGGCTTTTTCGGCATCGGCGATCCGGATCAGGCCATCTACGGCTTTCGCGGGGTGTCCGGGCAGAGTGAAGCCAGTGTGCGCCGGCTCTGGCCGGCCCTTCAGGTCTTTCGTCTGGGGCGCAGCTACCGCGCCGGCCAGCCCATTCTGGACTCTGCCCGCCGCCTGTTGCAGGACCAGGGCCAGTGCGGCCCGCTCACGGCGGCGCAGCCTCTGCCCACGGTCCTGCACCTTTTTGCCGCCCCGGATGCCGCAGCCGAGGCGCGCTGGGTGGCCCGCCGGGTGGGGCATCTGCTGGGGGCCACGGCCCACAGCCTGCTGGACCAGCAGAAAAACGACGAACAGACCCCCCTGGACGGCACCCTGACACCGGGCGACATTGCCGTCCTGGTGCGGGTACGGGCACAGATTCCCCTGCTGCGTCAGGCCCTGGAAGCCCAGGGCATTCCCTGTAGTGCGCCTTCCGGCGAACATGTGACCGACAGCCCCTTCTGCCGCGGCCTTCTGCTGGCCGCAGCCCGCATCTGCGGCCTGGCGGACATGCTGCCCCCCTCCTGGGCGGAAGAAACGGCCGCCGACCCCCGGATGCAGGATATGTCGTGGCTGGAAGAGCACCTGACCAGCGCCCCCGGTACGCCGCTGCCCCCCGAGGCCCTGGGCAGGCAGCTGTCCCGCTGTCTGCACCGCTCCGCCACGCAGGATGCACTGGAATGGCACAGTCCGTCCTGGCGCACCCTGTTGCGCCTGTGGCAGGAACAGCAGCACTGGCCCGACGTTCTCCAGGCGCTGGTCTGGGAAGACGAGGCCGAGCGCCTGCGCGCCCGCGCCGAACAGGTGCAGATCATGACGCTGCATGCGTCCAAGGGGCTGGAATTCCGCGCCGTCTTTCTGCCCGGTCTGGAAGACGGCCTGCTGCCCCTGCGCCGAAACCTGCTCACCGGGCAGCCGGAACAACACGACAGCCAGGTCCTGCACCAGCAGGAAGAGGAAGAACGCCGCCTGCTCTACGTGGGAATTACGCGGGCCTCGCAGGCGGTCTTTGCCAGCCATTGCGCCCGGCGTCAGCTCTACGGCCACCAGCTGAGCCTGGCCCCCTCCCCCTTTGTGGCACTGCTGCGGGACTATTTCCGCCAGTCCACCCTGCGCCGGCACGTCAAAACCACGCAGCAGCACCTTTCCCTGCTGTCCTGAACGCAGATGGCGGAGAATCCCCGGGGGGATACTCCGCCATCTGCCGCACACAGGACAAAGCGCCCAGACCAGCCCTGCCGGTGCAGAGCTGTACGGCAAAAAACCACGCAGGCCGCAAGGGGAACGGCCCCGGTCATGCAGGCAATGGAAAAACGCCTATTCTTCCAGCCAGGAGTCGTCTTCCAGAATGCGGTATTCGCGAACTGTCAGATAGAGCGTCTCCTCGCCCCTGTCCAGATGTCCCGTCACTTCCACGGGCACGCTCACCTCGTCATCCAGATCCACACCGGCGCCACGGGGCACAATACGGTATTCCACATCATCCTGTACCACGGCAACACGGGCCTGCCGTCCGTCCGTTCCACGCGGCACGGAGGCCACATAGCCGCGGACGGTGATCAGTTCCTTGCTCATCATGATCCGTCAAACCTGTTCAAGGGATTTGGCGTAGTGCCAGCATTTTCATACGCTGTCTTGCTGCCACCAGGCAAGACCCCAGGCCCTGGCCACAGGGCAAAAGACGCTCGTTTTGGCAGAAAGAGTACGGCAACGCGCCTGCAACTCGAACGTTTGCATAGCACACAGGATTTAGGCTTTATCAAGCATTTTTCTAGAACTGTACGGGCAAAAAATCTCTTGCACTTCCGCCTTTTCGAGATAGTATAAAAGAAAACACAATGGCCGTATGGCCATGATCCCTCTTATTTTCTTTTCTGCTGTCTCGTTTCTGCAAACAGCATAGGGTGTTTTTCTCACAGGTGGTCTGTTTATGAACTGGCGCATTCCCTTTTTGTTGACAGCAAGTCTGCTGGCTGCCTGCCTGCTGTCTGCCTGCGGCGGCAAGGCGCCCTCTCCGGAAGACGACATCACGCCAGCCCAGGGGCAACGCGTGCTGAAGGATGCCTATTCGCAGGTGGGCAAAAAATACCGGTATGGCGGCACCACACCGTCCCGCGGCTTTGACTGTTCCGGCCTTGTCTACTGGGCCTATCGCAAGAACGGCCTGGACATGCCCCGCATCACCCGGGAACAGGCCCGCATTGGCCGTGGCATCAGCCGCAGCCAGGCCCGCCCGGGCGATATCCTGGTTTTTCGCACAGGGCTGACCAGCCTGCACACGGGCCTGTACGCCGGCAAGAATACCTTCATCCACAGCCCGCGCGCCGGCAGACGCATTGAAGTGGAAAGCATGGACATTCCCTACTGGCGCCGGAAACTCATCGGCGTGCGGCGGGTTTCTCGCTGATATGTGTCCCCCCGCAGGAAACGTACCGGGCGCGGCCTAGGCCGCGCCTTTTTTGTTTTCCCGCTATCCCCGTGCCGGCCTGAGTCAGACTCTTCCCGGCCGGTTTCCCGCATGCCGCCGGCCTGGCATGCGGCCCGATCCGCTGCGCCGCCAGCGGCCGCAGCCTCAAGGGCCCCCTGCACCCCTTCCGCGTTTTTCTTCCCGCAAAAAAAAATGACGGGCAGGAAATCCTGCCCGCCTGCATTGCGCACCTTGTCTACCTTACCGGGAGCTTGGCGCCGCCTGCGGCTTCAGCGCCGTATCAATGGCTGCGCGGAACAGATCATCGGGCAGCGCTCCCCGCACCACCAGATCATTGACCAGAAAATGAGGCGTGCCGTCCACACCCAGCTTTTCGGCATCTTCCAGGTCCTCGCGGATAATGTCGCGCACCTTCCGGCTGTTGCGGTCCCGGTCAAGGCGGCGCATGTCCGCCTCCACGCTGCGGGCCGCACTGCGGATAAAGTCATTGCCTTCGGTAATCACCTTGTCGCGATTGGCAAAGAGTATGCCGTAGAACTTCCAGGCCTTGGCCTGGTCCTGCTGGGCCAGAGCCACGAAATAGCTGGCCGCCGTGGCGCTGGGGCCGTCCTTGTCCTGCGGCAGAGATTTGAAGATCAGACACACCTTGTCACCATACTGTGCCATGAGCCGGGAAAGGGTCTCCGACGCTTTCTGACAGAAATGGCAGGTAAAGTCCGAAAAGGCCACAATGCGCACCGGGGCATCGGCCCTGCCCAGCAGCGGGCGATCCTCGCAGCGCACACTCTTGGGCACGGTCATGTCCTTCTGCCACTGCTGTTGCAGGGCATGCTTGCGCCGCAGGTTGGACCCCTGCTGCGCAATGTCCAGAACGGTTTCGCTGTTCTGTCGCAGCACATCCAGCACCAGATCGGGATTTTCCCGCAGAACCTTTTCCAGCATGGCGCGCAGGTTGGCATCCGTCACCGGAATGGCGGCCTGCGGGCACTGGGGCAGCGACAGCAGCAATGCCACCGCGCAGCCCATGAGCAATGTTTTTCCACAACGCATGAGGGGCTTCCTTCTTTTTTGGCCTACTGTTTCGCATGCCGGAAAGAATGTCAATCGCTCTCAGGCCGCCCCGCTGGCCGGGCATGCGCGGTTTGCCAGCTGGTCATCCTGCCCGGAGGGCTTGCGCTTTGCGGCGGCATTGTCTATTTTTTGCCGGGGCGTTTCATGTGAAACTTTAAGCCCTGTCAGCATAGTGAATGTTTCATGTGAAACTTGACCCCATGGAGGATGGACGCGTGAGCAGAATTATCGCCATTGCCAACCAGAAAGGCGGCGTCGGCAAGACAACCACGGCCATAAACCTGGCGGCGGCCCTGGCTGTCATGGAAAAACGCGTGCTGCTGGTGGACTGCGATCCGCAGGCCAATTCCACCAGCGGTTGCGGCATCGAGCAGGAAAGCCTGGAGCAGGACCTCTACTCCACCTTCTATACGCCGGAAAAAACCCGGCAGAGCATCTGCCAGACGCGCACGCCCTTTCTGGACATGCTGCCCGCCAGCACCAACCTGGTGGCGGTGGAACTGGAACTGGTGGAACGCATGGCCCGTGAATACTACCTGGATGACTGCCTCAAGACCGTGAGCGACAGCTATGAATATGTGATTCTGGACTGCCCGCCCTCCCTGGGACTGCTCACCCTCAATGCCCTGTGCGCGGCCAAAGAACTGCTCATTCCCTTGCAGTGCGAATTCTTTGCCCTTGAAGGCATTGTCAAGCTGCTGCAAACCTTTGAGCAGGTCAAGAAGCGTCTGAATCCCGGCCTTCAGCTGCTGGGCGTGGTCCTGACCATGTACGATTCGCGCAACCGCCTGGCCCGCGATGTGCGGGACGAGGTGCGCCGCTGCTTTCCCGACCATCTTTTTGAAACCGTGGTTCCCCGCAATGTGCGCCTGTCCGAGGCGCCCAGCCACGGCAAGTCCATCATCCACTATGACGTAAAATCCAAGGGGGCAGAAGCCTATCTCAGCCTGGCCAAGGAAGTGGTCCTCAGAAAGCCCTCCCGCAAGGCATCTGTCATCCAGTAGCTGCCGCTGCATCGCTGCCCCGCCCGACGCCCTGCCATGCCCATGGGCGGCCCGCCGCAGCGTACCGGCGCCTCTTCATCGTTCAGCATATCGAGGAATCCATGAGCATGAACAAAGGTCTTGGCCGCGGCCTCAACGCCCTTTTTGGCGATACCCCGCCCCGCGCCGCAAGCCCGGCCGGGGATGTTCCCCCTACGCACCTGCCCCTGTCGTCCATCATTCCCAATCCCGACCAGCCCCGCCATGTCTTTGACCCGCAGGCCCTGCAGGAGCTGGCGGATTCCATCAAGCGGCAGGGCGTGCTGCAACCCCTTCTGGTCCGCCCCTGGCAGGACAGCTATCAGCTGGTGGCCGGGGAACGACGCTGGCGGGCCGCCCGCATGGCGGGCCTGCATCAGGTGCCGGTGATCATCCGCACGATGGATGACAAAGAGGTGATGGCCATTGCCCTCATTGAAAATCTGCAACGCGAGGACCTCAATCCCATGGAGGAGGCCCGCGCCCTGGCCCGCTTGCAGGAAGCCCTGGGTCTTACCCAGGATGGCCTGGCCACCCGCCTGGGCAAGAGCCGGCCGGCCATTGCCAATGCCATGCGCCTTATGCGGCTGAGCCTGGCCGCACAGGATGATGTGGAACAGGGCCGCATGAGTGCCGGGCATGCCCGTTGCCTGCTTTCCCTGGAAAGTGATGCCGCCGCGGCCGAGACCCTGCGCCTGCGCATCATCGAGCACAGCCTCACCGTGCGCGACACGGAAGATGCCGTAGCCTTCTGGCGGACGCATGGCCGCTTTCCCTGGGACGGGGAAAGCCCTGCGGCCCCGGAGGCCAGCCCGACGGCGCAGCCTGCCCCCGCCCGGCAGCCCGCTCCCGGCAAGCGCAAGAAGGACCCGCTGCTGCGTTCGCTCCAGGAGGTTCTCAGCCGGGAACTGTCCTGCAAGACCCGCGTCAGCGGCAATCTGGAAAGCGGACGCCTGACCATTTCCTATACCAGCCCCGACGAGTTGCGGCAGCTTCTCCAGCGCCTCAACTGCACCTGGGAGGAATAGGCGCAACAAAAAGGGGAAACACCCCAACAGATGTTTCCCCCCAGTATGCCGGGAAAGCGCTGGCGCGCCCATGTGTTGCCGCCCCGGCTGCGGGGCACGGTCCAGCCTTGCCCGCAGCAGCGGAACATGCCGGGCCGCCATCTCCCTGCCTGCCCGATACCCACACGGCTGCTGTGGCAGCACAGCGGCAGGCGGCAGGTCCATTCTGCGGGCAGCATGACGCGCTGCCTGCCCGGGTCCTCTCCTCTCCGCCATCGCCGACGGTACCCGCCGGAGAGCATGCCTACGCGCCCGTCTGCCGCAGGGCAACGGCTTCCCTGCGATAAGACACCGCTGCGGCACAGCCTCAGACGCGCCGCAGGCGCACGCCGAACATGCCCTCGCACCACGGGTGGTCCCAGGGCGTTTTCCAGCTGGCCACCACATCCAGAGCAAACGGGGCCTGACGCAGCAGCTGTTCCAGCACGGCCTCGTTTTCCTGCCGGTGCAGGGTACAGGTCATGTAGACCAGCTCCCCGCCGGGAGCCAGGCAGCGTAGCAGCGCGCCGGCTATCTGCCGTTGCAGGGGAAAGAGCGCCTGCTGTTCCTGCACGGAACGGCGGCGAATGTCAGGACGACGGGCCAGCACGCCCAGGCCGCTGCAGGGAACATCCGCCAGAATGCCGCCGGCCCAGGAGGACGCAGGCACACAGGGACGGCGTCCGTCGGCCAGCGCCAGCAGCGGCGGAACCCGCCCCGGCAGGGCAAGATGCCGTCCGGCCTGACGCAGGCGGCTCAGCGACGTATCCGTACACAGGCGCACCCTCCCCCCCTGCTCCAGAAGTTGCACGGCCTTGCCGCCCTGCCCGGCACAGGCATCCCAGACAGGCAGACCGGCATCACACCAGGCAAACAGCCCCAGCTTTTCCATGATGATCTGCGATCCGGCAGCCTGCGGGGCCAGGGCGCCCTCTTCCTGCCAGTGCGACAGGGCTTTGCCGCCGATGTTCTCCGGCTGGCAGCCCGGCGCAAAGGCCACGCCCCAGCGCCCCACGGCCGCCACCGTTTCTTTGGCGGTACCGGCTTCCAGCAGGGCCGCCCGCAGGGCTGCGGCCTGCGGATGCCCGGCATTGACCCGCCAGGCACTCCACGGGCGGGCCGCACTGCGCCGGAACAGGGCCTCCCGGCGCTGCGGGTCATTCTCCGCCTCTTCATTCAGCCACAGGGCCATGTGCGGCGGCAGGGCGTAATAGCGCGCCAGCTGACGCAACGCCGGAGCAAGGCAGGCATCGCTGCCCTGTCCCGGCCTGCGGGCAAAAAAATTATCCGTGGGCGCCCCGGCATAAAAGGCCGGGTCCCGCGGGGCATCCCCCAGACGTTGCAGGGAACGCAGCGTGGCATTAACCAGACCGGCAAGCCTGCTGCCGTACAGAGCACGGGCCATGTCCACCGCCGTATGCAGCAGCGCATGATCCGGCAGGCGATCCAGAAAGAACAAGCCATAGGCTGACACGGCCAGCAGACGCCGCAGGGGCAGGGGCAGGCCCTGCGGCCTCTTCACCAGCCGGCCGAGCATGCTGCCCAGGCGGCGTTCCTGCCGCAGGGTGCCATAGGTCAGTTCGCTGGTCAGCGCCCGGTGCTGTGCCGCATGCGCCGCATGAGGAAGACTGCCCAGCAGCTGCTGCAAGGCAGCCTGCACCGTGCAGCCGGCGGCAAAGTGCCTGTCCAGCAGGCACAGTGCGCGCAGAGCCAGCGCCAGGGGCTGCGT
Organism: uncultured Desulfovibrio sp.; assembly: GCF_944324505.1. Taxonomy (NCBI): domain Bacteria; kingdom Pseudomonadati; phylum Thermodesulfobacteriota; class Desulfovibrionia; order Desulfovibrionales; family Desulfovibrionaceae; genus Desulfovibrio; species uncultured Desulfovibrio sp. The sequence continues at coordinate 32,096 of NZ_CALUWO010000010.1, read as the reverse complement.
CCCCAGCGCACGCAGGGCAGCCGTCTCGGCAAGAGACGACGGTAAACTCTTTGGGCAAGATACGTTCATGTGACCTCTTTCCCCTGCCGCAACGCCTGGGCAGGAAATGCGCCTGCGCCCCCAGACGTCAGGGCCATTTGCGCGGCAGGTGCTTGGTGGACAAAAAGGGGAACCCCTCCTGACTGACAGAGGGCTTCCCCTTCTCTCTTCTCCCCGGCGCGTTCTTCCCGATGGAGAGGACCCTGCCGGAGGACGGTCGTTTTTCCTCCGGAAGTGCCTGGCTCACATCAGGCGCGACGAAAAAAGCCCATGCTCCTCCGGCCTCCCGAAACGGTTATGAAGCGGGCTGCTGCCCGGCATGCGCCGCTGCCGGCAGTATGACAGGGTGCGGTGGCCCGTTGATGACCAGGGGCTGGGAGGCCGGCGTGTTGAGAAAGAGGCGGATGGCCTCCTCCACCTTGTCCAGGGGAACAAAGGTATCCAGGCAGGGACCATTGGGCCGTTCATTGAGAATGCCGAAGACCGGCAGCGGATAGCAATCCTGGATGCCGGAGGTCAGGTCCCGCTCGCAGGCCACGGCAATAATGAATCGTGGTTTGCTGCGGACGACAATGCGCCGGGCAAGGGTACCGCCCGTGGCAATGGCCAGGTGCACGCCATAGGCATCCCGCAGGGCCAGCAGGCCGCCCACGGGACACAGGCCGCAGCGGCGGCAATGATCCACATGATAGCTCAGGCGATGCGGGCACAGGCTGCGCTGTATGCAGTGCGGCATGAGCAGCAGCAGTTCGTCCGGCCCCACGGGCCGGCGGTCGGCAAGGACCAGTTCGTTATTGACCTTGATGAAGGAACGGCGCAACAGGGGCTTGTCCACCCGCATGAGCCGGGTGAGCATTTCCATGAGCGGAAAGAAAAAGCGGATGATGACCTGCCGGATATTGCGCAGACCGGGCAGCAGCCGCCCTGTGTAGATGTGAAACACCAGTGTGAGGCACATCCAGCAGATGACAATGACCAGCCCCCAGCCCAGACCGCGAATGGCAGCAGACAGCCAGCTGGTTTGCCCCAGGCCGGACCATGGCAGAATGATGAAAAAGGCGATGCACAGGCAGACCGCCAGACAGGAGGCCAGCATCATGCCGATGAAGACCCGCTTGCGCGCTCCGCCATATTGCGATGCCGGCAGGGAAAAGGGAGATTTTCGTAAAAGGGCCATGCGCAATCTCCAAAAAAGGGACCATGGGGAATTTTGGCGCTCAGACGGCGTGTGCTGACAAAATGGCCTGAACATGAAGGATATGCCCTGAACAACAAAAAAACGGCCGCAAAATGGACATGGAGAAAGCCGTCTTTTTTGCCCGCGCCGCCCCGGACGGGGAAGCGACAGGCATGCCGGCGCGGGGCAGCCCCGCTACTGCGCCTGCGGCTTGCGGGCCATGCCGAAGATGCCCTGCTCCGCCTGACGCAGCATGCCGTTGCACAGGGCCACGGCCTCCATTTCCTGCCGGGCAGGCGGACGCAGGCGCGTCAGCCTGTACCAGCCGTCACGGCAGGCGATGCTCAGGCCCCGGCGGTCACGGCGCACGCTGCCGCAGGCCGGAGCTTCGCCCGGGGCAAAGGCCTCTCCCTCTCCCGGCTGCAATTGCAGAACCAGGGGAGCGTCCAGGCAGGCAGCCTCCAGCTCCGTACGCGCCCCGGGAAAGGGCGTCACCCCGCGAATGCGGGCATGCACCTGGGCCAGGGGGGCATCCCAGTCCACATAGCCGTCTTCCTTGAAAACCTTGGCCGCATAGCTGGCCAGGCGCTCATCCTGTGCCTGGGGCACGGCCCTGCCGTCCAGCAGGTCGCCAAGCACCTCCAGCAGCGCCTCGGCCCCCAGATCAGCCAGCGCATCGTGCAGACTGCCCGCCGTCTGTCCGGCCAGGGGAATACGCCGCTGGGCATAGACCGGCCCCGTGTCCAGGCCGGCTTCCATGCGCATGATGGAAACGCCGCTTTCCGCGTCGTCCTGCCAGTTTTCCATGATGGCCCGCTGAATGGGCGCAGCCCCCCGGTAACGCGGCAGCAGCGAGGTATGCACATTGACAGGCGCCAGACGGGGAATGTCCAGCACGGCCTGCGGCAAAATAAGGCCATAGGCCGCCACCACGAGCACATCGGGCCGCAGGGCGGCCAGTGCCTGCACCGCCGCCTCGCTGCGAAAATTGAGCGGCTGCACCACGGGCAGCCCTTCCGCCAGGGCCAGTTCCTTCACCGGGCTGGGCCGCAGCCTGTGCCCCCGGCCAGCCGGTCTGTCCGGCTGGGTATAGACGGCCACCACCTGCCCGCGGGGCCAGCCCAGCAGCCGGCGCAGCACCACGGCTGCCAGCTCCGGCGTGCCCATGAAGACTATTCGGCATGCTTGCGCTTCAGGCATTTCTTCACCTTGTTGTCATACAGGCTGCGGCGCAGACGGCCGATGTGGTCAATGAACAGCAGACCATCCAGATGATCACACTCATGCTGAACAATGATGGCCGCAAAATCGGACAGCTCCTCGTCGATGACATTGCCGTCAAGGTCCAGCGCCCGCAGGTGCACACGCTCGTAGCGCGGCACATCGGCCCGGTAGTTGTACGGGACGGAAAGGCAGCCCTCCTGCTTGCTGATGATCTTTTCCCCTTCCAGGGTCAGCTGGGGATTGATGAGCACACGGGGCTGCTTCTTGTCTTCCTGCACGCCGGCGTCCATGACCAGCATGCGGATATTGCGCCCCACCTGCGGCGCGGCAAGCCCCACGCCGGGCGCGTCATACATGGTTTCCAGCATGTCGGCGGCCAGCTGGCGGATTTCTTCCGTAATGTCCTGCACGGGCACGCAGACTTCCTTGAGGCGGGGATCAGGATAGGTGACAATATCAAGAATCATGGCAATCTCGAAAAAACGGCGCCACGGCGCCGGCTTGACGTATGAGCATACAGGAAGGCCCGCACAGCCGCAATAGTTGCTGCCCGCTGCCGGCTGTCAGCCTCAGGCCCGCTGCCGGCGCAGTCCTGCCAGCACCACGGCCCCCAGAATGATGACCCCGCCGCACAGCATGCGCAGGGACGGCGTTTCGTGCAGCAAAAGCCAGCTGACCAGAATGGCATAGACCGGTTCCAGCGCAATGATGATGGCCGCCAGACGGGCCGTCAGCACGCGCAGGCTGTTGACATACAGGGTATAGGCCAGTCCGCTGCACAGCAGCCCCAGGCAGGCTATCCACAGCCAGTCCATGGCCGTGACCCGCGGCAGCTCGCCGGCCACAATGCAGAGCGTCAGGGGCGCAATGACGGCATACTGCACCCAGCAGGCCTGTTCGCCACTGATGCGGTGCACAAAAAAGCGGTTGGCAATGGCATTGAGGGCATAGATGGCCCCGGAAGCAATGCCCCACAGCAGGCCCGCCGTACCGCCGTCACGCAGGTCAAAGCGCGGCGTCACCAGGATCAGCCCCAGGGTCACGGCCAGCATGAGGGCCTTTTCCACACGAGTAATGCGCTCGTGAAAGAACATGTGCTCAAACAGGGCCACAAAGGCGGGAAAGCAGGCAAAGCCCAGGGTGCCCACGGCCACGCCCCCCACCTTGATCCCCTGAAAAAAGGTATACCAGTGCAGGGCCAGCAGCACACCGGAACAGGCAAGACCGCCCAGCTGCCGCCTGTTCAGGCCCTGCCAGGGACGTTGCCCGCGCCATTGCAGCAGCAGCCAGAGCAGGCCCAGGGCAAAAACCGTGCGCCCAAAAACAATCATGGCAGCACTGCACTGCGTCAGCCGCCCGAAAACACCGGATATGCCAAAAAGCACCGTTGCCAGATGCATGGCCACAAGGGCCGCTCGCGTGGATGTCACGCGTCTCCCTCCCATGGATTTTTGCCGCGCGTCCGGCCGCGCCAAGAGCAAAAAAGAGAAGGGAAGGGACCGTTGCAACAGGGTCCCTTCCCTCTTCCGTTCAAATGGTCAGTGGCCCGCAGCCTTACTGCTGCGCTGCGGCATCAGCGGGCTTGTCCGTTTCCCGCAGGCGCAGTCCCAGCTCACGCAGCTGCTTGGCCGATACGGGCGAGGGCGCCTGCGTCATGAGGCAGGTGGCCTTCTGGGTCTTGGGGAAGGCAATGACATCGCGAATGCTCTGGGCGCCGGCCAGCAGCATGACCAGGCGGTCCAGGCCGAAGGCCAGGCCGCCGTGCGGCGGCGCGCCCTGCTCCAGGGCATTGATGAGAAAGCCGAACTGCTCCTCGGCCAGTTCCGGCGTGAAGCCCAGGGCCTCGAACATGCGGCGCTGCACCTCGGCCGAATGAATGCGGATGGAACCGCCGCCCACTTCATTGCCGTTGAGCACCATGTCATAGGCGCGGGCACGGGTATGGGCCGGATCGCTGCGCATGAGTTCCAGATGTCCGGGTGCCGGCGAGGTAAAGGGATGGTGGCAGGCCACGTAGCGCTTTTCTTCCTCGTCGTATTCAAAGAGCGGAAACTCGGTAACCCAGAGGAAATTAAAGCTGCCTTCGGGAATGAGACCCAGCTGATTGCCCAGATGCACGCGCAGGTTGCCCAGCGCGGCATTGACCATGGCCGGTTCGCCGGCCTGGAAGAAGACGATGTCTCCCACCTTCAGGTCCAGCGCGGCGGCTATGCCCTTGCGCTCTTCGTCGGAAAGGAACTTGGCAATGGGCGACTGCCATTCGTTTTCCCTGATCTTGATCCAGGCCAGTCCCTGGGCGCCGTAAATCTTGACGAAATCGGTATAGGCGTCAATTTCCTTGCGGGTCATGCTTTCGCCGCCGGGAACCTTCATGGCCTTGACCAGCCTGGCCGCAGCAAAGAGCTTGAAGCCCGAACCGCGCACAATGTCCGTGATATCGTGCAGTTCCAGACCGAAGCGGGTATCCGGCTTGTCCACGCCAAAGCGGGCCATGGCTTCTTCATACTTCATGCGCGGGAAGGGATGGGGAATATCCATGCCCATGACTTCCTTGAAGACGCGCACCATGAGGCCTTCGGCCATGGTCATGACCTTTTCCTCATCCACAAAGCTCATCTCGATATCTACCTGCGTGAATTCCGGCTGACGGTCGGCCCGCAGGTCTTCGTCACGGAAGCAGCGCACAATCTGGAAATAGCGGTCCAGTCCGCCCACCATGAGCAGCTGCTTGAAAAGCTGCGGCGACTGCGGCAGGGCGTAGAATTCGCCATTGTTCAGGCGGCTGGGCACCAGAAAGTCGCGGGCGCCCTCGGGGGTGGACTTGGTAAGAATGGGGGTTTCCACCTCCAGAAAACCGCCTTCATCCAGATAGCGGCGGATGGACTGGGCCACCCGGTGGCGCAGGCGCAGGTTGGCCTGCATGCGCGGCCGGCGCAGGTCCAGATAGCGCCAGGTCAGGCGCAGATTTTCGCCGGCATCGGTGCGGTCTTCAATGGGGAAGGGGGGCGTCTTGGAGGTATTGAGCAGCTTCCATTCCGTCACCACCACCTCGATGCCGCCGGTGACCAGGTTGGGATTGGTCATGCCTTCGGGGCGGGGACGCACCCTGCCCCGGATGGCCAGCACATATTCGGAGCGCAGAATGTGGGCGCTTTCGTGGGCTGCCGCCGACACTTCGGGACTGAAAACCACCTGCGTGAGGCCGTCACGGTCGCGCAGGTCCACAAAGATGAGACCGCCGTGGTCGCGGCGGTACTGCGCCCAGCCCATGAGGCAGACCTCGGCCCCGTCATCGGCCAGGGTCAGCTGCCCGCAGGAATGGGTGCGGGTCCAGTCGCCCACGTCTTCAATATACTTCTGATGCTCCAGCTGAAGGTCCTGATTCTGGGTCTGCTCACTCATGCTCGCCACCGCCGGGGAAAGAGGCCAGATGTTCTACCACGCTGGACTGCGGCATGGCCTGCTGTTCACCGCTGTCCATATTCTTCACCACCACCGTACCGGCCGCCAGTTCATCGGGGCCGATGATGAGACAGAAGCGCGCGCCGGACTTGCCGGCCTGACGCATGCTGCTCTTGAAGCCGCCCTCGCCGATGTGCATTTCGCCGTGCAGCCCTGCCTCGCGCAGGCGCTGGGTCAGCCCGAAGCAGACCTCGCGGGCGGCATCGTCCATGCCCACCATGTAAAAACAGGGGCGCGGGGCCGTCCGTTGCGGCAGCAGCAGAGCCAGGCGCTCCATGCCGCAGGCAAAGCCCACGCCGGGCACATCGGGACCGCCCAGGCTTTTGACCAGGCCGTCATAGCGCCCGCCGCCCGCCACGGCGGATTGCGAACCGATGTTTCCGCTTACCACCTCAAAGGTGGTGCGGCAATAGTAGTCCAGGCCGCGCACCAGACGGTGATCCACCGTATAGTCCACCTTTTCGGCATCCAGCAGGCGCAGCACCGTTTCAAAATGCTGGCGGCAGTCCGGGCAGGTATAGTCCAGCAGATGCGGCGCCTTGTCCGTGAGGCTGCGGCAGCTTTCCTGCTTGCAGTCCAGCACGCGCAGGGGATTGGTCTGCATGCGGCGCGTACAGTCCTCGCAAAGCTGCCCCTGCCCTGCCAGACCGCTCAGATAGTCCACCAGGGCTTTCTTGAAGACCGGACGGCAGGTGGCGCAGCCCAGGGAATTGATCTTGAGGCTCAGGTCCGTCAGGCCGATTTCGCGCAGAAAGCGCATGAGCATGACGATCATGTCCGCATCGGCATAGGGGCTGTGCGAGCCAAGGCATTCGCAGTTGATCTGATGGAACTGGCGCATGCGCCCCTTCTGCGGGCGCTCATAGCGAAACATGGGACCGGTGGTGAACAGGCGGCTCACGCTTTCGCGGGTATGCCGGGCATCCTCGATATAGGCCCGCATGACACCGGCCGTGGCTTCCGGCCGCAGGGTCATGAGGCGGTCGTTACGGTCGGGAAAGGTGAACATTTCCTTCTGCACCACATCGGTTTCCTCACCGATGGAACGCCGGAACAGATCGGTAAATTCCAGCACCGGCGTGCGCAGTTCCACAAAGCCGCAGCGGCCGAACACGCGGCGCGCCGTGGCTTCCATAAAGGTAAAGGCATCGGAGTCCGGCGGAAACATGTCCGCAAACCCCTTGATGCGGGTTACATGAGCTGCCATTGGTCCCCCTCAGCAGTTGCTCTTCACGCAGGGATTTTCAAGACGAAGCCTCTCCACTTCGGCACAGGGAATGGGATAGTCCCCGTTGAAGCAGGCCAGGCAGTAACTGTCGGAATGCATGACTGACCGCAGCAGGCCGTCGATGGACAGATAATGCAGGGAATCCACATCCAGTTCCTTCACGATGTCCTCAAGGCTCATGCCGGCAGCCACCAGCTCCGAACGCGAGGGAAAGTCGATGCCGTAGAAGCAGGGAAACTTCACCGGCGGAGAGCTGATGCGGATGTGGACTTCCTTGGCGCCCAGCTCGCGCAGTTTCTTGACGCGGGTGCGCATGGTGGTGCCGCGCACGATGGAATCATCCACAATGCAGATGCGCTTGCCCTCGATCATGGAACGCACGGGATTGATCTTCACACGCACGCCGAAGTTGCGCATGCTCTGAGTGGGCTGGATGAAGGTACGCCCCACATAGTGATTGCGGATCATGGCATGCTCGTAGGGCAGTTCGGCACACTGGGCAAAGCCCACGGCCGAATAGACGCCCGAATCCGGAAACGGCATGATGAAGTCCACATCGGGTGTGGATTCGTGCGCCAGCTGCCAGCCCATCTGCTTGCGGCACTGATAGACCTGCTCGCCGAAAACAAAGGAATCCGGACGGGCAAAGTAGACCAGCTCAAAGATGCACTGGCGCGGCTTTTCCGGAAACGGTCCGTGCAGGCGCAGGCTGCGTTCGCCGTTTTCGTCCACCACATAGACTTCGCCGGCGGCGATGGGGCGTTCGTAATCCGCTTCCAGCAGATCAAAGGCGCAGGTTTCGGACGCAAAAACCGGGCTGTTGTCCAGACGGCCCAGGGCCAGGGGGTGCATGCCGTGCGGATCGCGCACGGCAACCAGCGTATTGCCGCACATGACCAGCAGGCAGTAGGCGCCGCGCACCCGCGCACAGGTGTCACGCACGGCATCCACCAGATTCTTGGTGCGCAGGGCGCGCACCAGCAGGTGCACAAAGACTTCGGTATCATTGGTGGTGCTGAAAATGGCCCCGTCGCTTTCCAGTTCCTCGCGCAGCTCCACCGTATTTACCAGATTGCCGTTGTGGGCCACGGCAATGTCCTGCCCGCGAAAATGGGCCACAAAGGGCTGGGCATTGCGCATCTGCGAACGCCCCGTGGTGGAATAGCGCACATGGCCGATGGCCACGTCCCCTTCCAGGTCCCTGAGCACGGATTCCGAGAACACATCGGGAACCAGGCCCATGCCCTTGTAGTCATGCAGGGTGCTGCCGTCCCAGGTCACTATGCCCGCGCTTTCCTGGCCGCGATGCTGCTGGGCATACAGGCCGAAATAGGTAAGTCGGGCCGCATCCTCATGCCCGTAAATGCCGAAAAGACCACATTCGTGACGAATCATCCGTTATCCTCTTTTCCCCCGGCCCAAGACGGTCCGGCCCGCTGCAAGGGCACAAGGGGTTCAGTTTTCGTCAAGGCGCATGCGCCACGTCACAGCGCGGCAACGGCCTCTAGGCCTATACGACGGGCGGCCCGTCGTCAACGTGCCGCCCGCTCTTTCTGCCGGCAGCTCAGTTGCCGGACGGGGTTTGATCAGGGGTCTGCGCTTCTGCCGGGCTGCTCTCCGGCGTCTGGACCGCCGTGTCCTCGTCATCACTGTCCAGACGATGGCCACTCTGCCCGCCTTCGTCCAGACGGTCAAAGCCCACCACGCGGGCGCCCTCATCCAGACGCACCAGCATGACGCCCATGGTGGCCCGGCCCTTGCTGCGCACGTCATCCACGCCGATGCGCACAATCTTGTTGGCCGAGGTCAGCATGATGAGGCCGTCATTGTCCCGCACGGGCATGGCACCCACCACGGGACCGGTCTTGGCCGTCACCTTGAAGTTGATGATGCCCTTTCCGCCCCGGGTCTGCATGCGGTACAGGTCCACGCGGGTGCGCTTGCCGTAGCCATTGGCGGATATGGACATGATTTCCGTTGTCTGATCATATTCCTTGAGCATGACACCGGCCACCACCACATCCTGACGACGCAGGGCAATGCCCTTGACGCCCGTGGCGCCCCGGCCCATGGGCCGTACATCCCGGCAGCTGAACCGAATGGCATAGCCCTCTGCCGTGGCCAGCACCACGTGGCTGTCGTCGCGGATGGGACGCACCACCACCAGTTCGTCATCCTCGCGCAGGCCCACGGCAATGAGACCGCTTTTGCGGCAGCGCGCATAGAGCGATGCCGAAGAGCGCTTGACCATGCCCCGCCGCGTCACAAAGAGGAAATACTTGTCCTCCGCAAATTCGCGCAGGGCCAGCACCGTGGTCACCCATTCGCCTTCTTCCATGGGCAGCAGGTTGTTTATGTGCACGCCCTTGGCCGTGCGGCTGCCTTCGGGCACCTGATGCACCTTGAGCTGGTGCATGCGGCCCCTGTTGGTAAAGAGGCAGAGGTACTGATGATTGGTGGTGGTCAAGAAGTCCTGCACATAATCGTCTTCCGAGGTGTGCAGGGCCGCAATGCCCTTGCCGCCGCGCTTCTGCTGCTGGTAGTTTTCCAGATTGGTACGCTTGATGTAGCCACGACGGGACAGGGTGATGACCACCTCGTCATCGGGAATGAGGTCCTCGATCTCGATGCCGGTAAGGGCCTCGGCCAGCACTTCGGTACGGCGGGGCGTGGCATAGGTATCGCGGATTTCGGCGATTTCGCGCTTGAGTTCCCCGCGCAGGACCTCGGTATTTTCCAGCACGGAATGGTAGAATTCGATCTTTTGCAGCAGGTCGCGGTATTCGGCCAGCAGTTCCTCGCGCTGGAGACCAGTGAGGCGCTGCAGGCGCATGTCCAGAATGGCCCTGGCCTGAATTTCGGAAAGCTCGAAACGGGCCATGAGGCCGGTGCGGGCCTCGTCCGGACTGGCAGAAGCCCGGATAAGGGCCACCACCTCGTCAATATGGTCAATGGCAATGCGCAGGCCCTCCAGAATGTGGGCGCGGGCCTCGGCCCTGGCCAGATCGTGCCGCGTGCGGCGGATGACCACCTCGCGGCGATGATCCACAAAGCAGGTGAGGGCCGTGCGCAGATTGAGCAGCACGGGCCGGTTGTCCACCACGGCCAGCATATTGATGCCAAAGCTGGATTCCAGCGGCGTGTACTTGTACAGGGCATTGATGACAATGTCCGGTATGGTGCCGCGCTTGAGGTCAATGACCACGCGGATGCCCTTGCGGTCCGATTCGTCCCGCAGGTCGGCAATGCCGTCTATCTTGTGGTCATTGATGAGGGCCGCAATCTTTTCCACCAGCACGGACTTGTTGAGGCCAAAGGGAATTTCGCGGATGACCACGGCCTGAAGGCCCTTTTTGCGCTCCTCCACCTCCACGCGGCCGCGCACCTTCACGGTACCGCGCCCGGTGTGGTAGGCATCGTACAGCCCCTTGCCGGCATAGACAAAGCCGCGCGTGGGGAAGTCCGGTCCCTTGACCACCTCCATGAGGTCATCCACGCTGGCCTGCGGATTGTCCAGCAGCATCTGCAGGGCATCGCACAGTTCCCCGAGATTGTGCGGCGGAATATTGGTGGCCATGCCCACGGCAATGCCCGACGAGCCGTTGAGCAGCAGATTGGGCACCTTGGTGGGCAGAACCGACGGTTCCTGAAGGGTATTGTCGTAATTGGGGCGGAAATCCACGGTGTCCTTGTCCAGATCACCCAGAAATTCCCCTGCCAGGCGGGACATGCGCACTTCGGTATACCGCATGGCTGCCGGCGAGTCGCCGTCTATGGAACCGAAGTTGCCCTGCCCGTCCACCAGCGGATCGCGCATGGAAAAATCCTGCGCCATGCGCACCAGGGCATCATAGACGGCCGAATCGCCATGCGGATGATATTTACCGATGACGTCACCCACAATGCGGGCGGACTTCTTGTGCGGCCTGTTATAGGTATTGGCCAGCTCGGACTGCGCAAAGAGGATGCGCCTGTGCACGGGCTTCAGGCCGTCGCGGGCATCGGGAATGGCACGCCCGATGATGACCGACAGCGAATACTCCAGATAGGATTTGCGCAGTTCCCGCTCGATATCGATTTTGGCTTGTTCAGACACGTTTGCCTCGTTGATGAAGTATCAGGGGCCTGTGGCCCGTCACATGATGGCGTTCCCGCATGATGGCGTTCCCGAAGGACGCAGCCCTGTCAGGCCGCTGCGGCACCCCGCCTGCTGACAGGGGAACAGGCAGAAGCCGCCCAGGCAGCCGGCACAGCGCGGCACGCATGGTCCGTGCCGCGGCTCTCCGGGCCGCCGCGGACATGCCTAGATATCCAGGTCCTGCACGCTCAGGGCATTGCGCTCGATGAATTCCCGGCGCGGCCCCACACGATCTCCCATGAGTTCCTCGAAGGCATCCGACGCCTCGTTGGCATCTTCCACCGAAACCTGGAACAGCACGCGGTTTTCGGGATTCATGGTGGTTACCCAGAGCTGTTCGGGGTTCATTTCGCCCAGGCCCTTGTACCGCTGGATGTTGATGCCGCGCCGGGCCTCGTCCAGCGTCATCTGCATGAGGCTGAAGATGCTGTCGGCCTTGGCTTCGCCATCCCGGCGGCGCAGGGTAAAGCTGAAGCCGCCGCATTCCGTACGCAGGGCGTCAAAGAGCTGCCAGCTCTGCCGGTAGAGCCGGGAGGCAAAGAATTCCATGCCCCGCCGGGTATGGTGACTGCCCGTGCTCTCGAAAACGGCAAAGACACGTTCTTCCCCTTCCTCGCTGGCTTCCCGTTCCAGGGTCAGCAGATAGCCATGCCCGTTGAGCCATTGCAGCAGGTCCTCGCTGCCGGACTGCACCAGCTCCGCGTCCACGGGGCGGTCATACATGACCAGCGCCAGGAAGAGGTCGCGCGGCATGCCGGTATTTTCCGCATCGTTCACCCGGACTTCCAGCTTTTCGATGCGGCGCATGAGGTCCAGCAGGTCCTGACCGGTATAGCTTCGGCCGTTCTCCGCCACGATGGTCACATCCTCGCTCACGCGATGCAGCAGAAAGTCATTGAGTTCCGCATCATCCTTGATGAACTTTTCAAAGCGGGCATTGTGCGCCCGGTAAAGGGGCGGCTGGGCAATGTAGACATAACCCTTTTCCACCATTTCCTGATACTGGCGGAAAAAGAAGGTCAGCAGCAGGGTGCGGATATGGGCGCCATCCACGTCAGCATCGGTCATGATGATGATCTTGTGGTAGCGCAGCTTGTCCAGGTCCGTATCTTCGGCGCCGATGCCCGCGCCCATGGCCGTGATGAGGTTCTTGACCTCCTTGTTGGCCAGCATCTTGTCAAAGCGGGTGCGCTCCGTATTGAGAATCTTGCCCCGCAGGGGCAGAATGGCCTGATTGCGGGGATTGCGCCCCTGCTTGGCCGAACCGCCTGCCGAGTCCCCTTCCACGATGAACAGTTCCGACTCCGCAGGGTCCTTGCTCTGGCAGTCAGCCAGCTTGCCGGGCAGGGCATTGTCCGACAGCGCCCCCTTGCGCCGCACCAGTTCCTTGGCGCGCCGGGCAGCGTCGCGGGCGCGGGCCGCATCCATGGCCTTTTCTACAATGGTGCGGATATCCTTGGGATTTTCCTCGAAATATTCATTGAGCTTGTCGTAGACAATGCCGGCCACCAGGCCGGCCACCTCGCTGTTTCCCAGCTTGGTCTTGGTCTGGCCCTCGAACTGCGGCTGCGGCAGCTTGACGCTCACAATGGCCGTCAGCCCCTCGCGCACATCGTCCCCGGAGAGCACCGTTCCCTTGAGCTTCTTGAGAATATCCGGCTGGTTCTTCACATAGCCGTTGATGGCGCGGGTCAGCGCCGTCCGGAAGCCCACCAGATGGGTTCCCCCTTCTGCCGTGCGGATATTGTTGGCAAAGGTATGGATGTTTTCCTTGTAGGCGGCCGTGTACTGCATGGCAAAGTCCACGGTCACATTGTCCTGCACGCCTTCGCAGTCAATGACCGGATGCAGGGGCGTTTCCCCCTCGTTGAGGTCCATGACAAACTGACGGATGCCTCCGTCGGCGAGGAACACATGCTTCTGTCCCGTGCGCTCGTCAATGCACTCGATGGTCAGACCGCGGTTGAGGTAAGCCAGCTCCTCGAAGCGCTTTTTCAGCGTGTCATAGGAGAATTCCAGAACCTCGAAAATTTCCTCGTCCGGCTTGAAGGTCACGGTCGTGCCGTGCCCTTCCACATGGGTACCGATGACCTGCAATTCGTCCTGGGGCACGCCGCGGGCATAGTGCTGGCGGTAGCGCTTGCCGTCGCGGCGCACCGTGACGGTGAGCGATTCGGAAAGGGCATTGACGCAGGAAACCCCCACGCCGTGCAGGCCGCCGGAAACCTTGTAGCTGTTATTGTCAAACTTGCCGCCGGCATGCAGCTTGGTCATGACCACCTGAACGGCGGGCACCCCTTCCTTGGGGTGAATGTCCACCGGAATGCCGCGCCCGTCATCACGCACGGTGACGGAATTGTCGGCATGCAGGATGACGGTGATATGCGTGCAGAAGCCGGCCATGGCTTCGTCGATGGAATTGTCCACCACTTCATACACCAGGTGGTGCAGGCCGCGCGCATCGGTGGAACCAATGTACATGGCCGGGCGCTTCCGCACGGCGGAAAGTCCCTCAAGAATGGTGATGGAGGCGGCATTGTAACTGCCGGCGGCATTGTCAGGAGCCATTAAACGTCTTCCTCGCTGTAATAGGTCGTTTCGGAAACCTTCATGGGCATGATGATGACCGTATAATCGGGATCGTCACTGCCGCGGATGCCGCACGGTCCCTCGGCGCCGGTCAGCGTCAGATCAACCGAGGCGGACACAAAATGCCCCAGCACTTCCATGAGGTTGCGCGTGGGGAAGGCAATGCGGCGGATGCTGCCATCATACGTTACTTCCAGATTCTCGCTTGCCGATCCCGTATCCTGCCCCTGGGCAGAAAGCTGGGCTTCCTGCGCCGAAAGGTCCAGATAGGTGCAGCGGTCGCTTTCGGTATTGAAGATGAGAATGCGGCCCAGGGCATCCATGGCTTCCCGACGGTCCACCGTCAGGCGGCTTGCACCCTCCCCTTCCAGGCGGCTCATGAAGACATTGTAGTCGGGATACTGATGCCCGGCACGGGGCAGGCTCAGGCTTTCGGCGCCGTTGAGCGTGCGCAGGTACAGGCGCTTGTCCGTGATGTTCAGTTCGATCTCGTCCACGCCCAGCCACTTCTTGAGGTCCTGGAGGTACTTTTTCTGGATGAGCACGCCGTCCTGGGGCAGCCGGGCGGCCAGCTCGTCATGCACAAAGGACACCAGGGCAAACTGATGGCCGTTGAGACCGCAGACATCAATACGCCCGTTGCCCGTGGGCTTCATGTACAGGCAGGCAATGGCGTCCATGGCGTCATCATCGCTGATGCAGAACACCACCCTGTCCAGCAGGTCCTGCAAGAAATCGCCGGACCAGGTGACGGCCTCACCTTCGGGAAAGGCCGAAAAATTCTGAAACCATTCCTCGCCATTGACGGGCAGCTTGTAGCTGCGGCGTCCCTGTTCCAGCAGCAGGGTATGGCTTTCCGCATCCAGGGTCAGCTGCAGGGGGCCGGCCGGCAGCTGCCGGACAAGGTCCACAAAGGCCCGCCCCTGCACGCCGATGAGGCCCGTTTCCTGCACTTCTGCCGGATAGCGTCCCGTAAATTCGATATTGGCATCCGTGGCCATGACGGAAAGGCTGCCGGCATCGGCCCGCAGCCAGATGGAACGCAGATAGGCCGCCCCTGCCTTGGCGGGAATGATGGCCGCGGCCTTTTGCAGGCCATCGATGATCTGCTCTTTCATTACAGAGAGTTTCATAAAGAAAATCCTTGTGGTAATACGTTGGGCTTTTATGTTACCAATCCGGCCAAGGCTTTGATTTTCATGATTTTTTTACTGACATTTCCCGCCCGTTATCAGGAACGGATGGCACATGCTCCGGGCCGCATGGCTGCGGGCATGTTCCTTAGGGAAGAGTATTTTCCAGTCGTGTCACCAGATGTTGCACATCTTTGTTGCTAACCAGCATTTTGCGAATCTTTTTAACCGCATGGATGACCGTACTGTGGTCTCTTCCGCCAAAGACGCGCCCCAGTTCCGGATAGGAAAGTCCCAGGCGGCGACGGCAGAGATACATGGCAATCTGCCGGGCCAGAACCAGCTGCGGGCGCCGCCCGGTGCCCAGCATTTCTTCCGGCGGCAGGGCATAATGCCGGGCCACCTCTTCCAGAATTTCGCGATGCCCGGCAGCGGGGCGGGTGCCCCCGGTGCGGGCGATATTTTCCAGGTCCGTCCGGGTCAGGGCCGTCTTTTTCAGATGGGCAAAGGCGCTGACCTTGCGCAGCATACCCTGAAGCAGGCGCAGCTGCGGACACTGCCGGGCCAGAAAGAGCTGATCCTCGCGGGGCAGCGTCAGTCCGTGCTGCCGGCAGAAGGCCTGCAAATAGCGCAGGCGCACATCCAGGTCCGGTTCCAGCAGTTCTGTCACCAGACCGTTTTCCAGGCGTCCCAGCAGGCGGGGCGACAGCTGGCGCAGCAGCCGTGCCGTGCCGGACAGGGCCAGCACGCACTGCCGGTCCGGGGGGCAGCTGTCCAGCAGCAGAAGCAGATGATGTTGCCATTCCGCTTCTTCCAGAATGTCCTGCATGTCATCAAGCAGCAGCGCATCGCAGTGCTGCCAGAAAAGTTCCGGGTGCTGTGCCCAGGCGGCGGCGTGGCGGCAGAAGCGGGCCGCCGGAGCCACGCGCACACGCCAGCCCCGGCGCTGGAGCTGCTGCGCCAGCGCCTGAAGCAGATGGGTCTTGCCCGTGCCGCTGCGGCCATAGAGCACCAGCGGACTGTAGGCCCCGCCGGGGGCCGATGTGGCAATACGTTGCACCGCCGCCAGGGGAAAGGCATTCTTGGCATTGCAGAGGAACGTTTCCAGTTCCGGGCCATTGCCTGTGCCGTTGTCCGCAGCGGCGGCATGGGACGGCGCCGGGCTGGCGCACGCAGGCTCCTGCTGCGGCGGAAGCGGGGTGCCGCCCAACGGCGCCGCCGGCACCTCGGCCCCGGAGGGCGTGCCCACCTGATAGCGGATGGCCGTCAGTTCCGGCAGGCAGGCCGCAAGGGCCGCTTCAAAGGCCGTTTTGTGCGGTGCAAAAAAGCGGGCATAGAGAGCGTGCGGAAAGGTTACCAGCAGGCAGGCATCTTCCTGGCGCAGGTCAAGGCCGTGCAGCCAGGGGCGCGGCACGCCTGGTTCCGATTTTTCCAGCACTCTGTCCACATCCTGCCGCAATAGCATGGCGAACTGAGAAACATCCCTGCCGTTCACGCCGTTCCACCCTTGAGTGCGCCTGTCTCCCGCGCACGCGAACAAAGAACTAATGTACCCTATTTATGGGTATGAAACAAGCCTGTGCCGCTTGCCTTTCCCGGTGCCTGGGGGCCGCGCCCGGGCCGGGAAAGGGCGGATGCCCCGCCCGGGCCGAGGCTGGACAAGGCGCGTCGGGGCAGGTTATAGGCTGCACTGGAGAGTTACGCCGCACATGAAACGCCTCTGCATTCTTCTTGTCGTCCTTGGGGCTATCCTTGCCGTCCTGATGCTGGGCAGCCGGCAGCTGGGTATTCCCCGTGGCGGACAGGAGCCTGCCCCTGTTGCGCAGGAACAGACAGACCACAGCGCCGTTTCTTCCGATACGGCAGCGGTGGAGCCTGGCGCTGACGACATGGCTCCGGCGGCCACAGAGGCCACGGAGGACGTGCCGTTTGCGGCAGATGAGGACGGCGGGACGGAAGATGCCGGCGACGGGGCAGACAGCAGCCTGCTCCCGGAGGACCTGGCGGACGGCCTGCCCGATGAAGCGGTGGTGCACGGCACGGTGGAAAAGGGGGATACCCTCAGTTCCGTGCTGGAAGGGGCCGGCGGGCAGCGCACCCTGCACTATGCCGACGCCGTGAAGCAGGTCTTTTCCCTGCGGGCCTTCCGCACCGGCCAGCCCTATGTGGTGGTGACGGACAGAAGCAGCGGCCAGGTCAAGCGCTTTGAATACGAAATCGACAATAACCGCCGCCTGGTGGTGGAAGGCATGGAAGACCCCGTTGCCCGGGTGGAGGCCATCGAATACACCCTGCTGCTGTCCGTGGTGGAAGCCGAAATAAGCGACAATCTCTTTCAGGCCGTGGCGGATGTGGGCGAAGGGCCGCAGCTGGCCATCCGCCTGGCGGAACTCTTTGGTTCGGAAATCAATTTTCTGCGGGACATTCAGCCGGGCGACAGCTTCAGCGTGCTGGTGGAAAAGCGTTATCGCGATGGCGAAGACAAGGGCTACGGGCGTATCCTGGCCGCCACCTTCACCAATCAGGGCAAGCTGTACGAGGCCTTTCTCTTCCGTGACGGCCGGGGAAAGGCACAGTACTACAACCGCAAGGGCGAAAACCTGCGCAAAACCCTGCTTCAGGCCCCGCTTTCCTTTACGCGCATCACTTCCCGCTTTACCAACAGCCGCCGGCATCCCATTCTGGGCTACAGCCGGCCCCATCTGGGGGTGGACTATGGCGCGCCCACGGGCACGCCTGTGAAGGCCGTGGGCGACGGGGTGGTCATCAAGCGCGGCTGGGGAGGCGGCTATGGCAACCAGATCGTCATTCGCCACACGGCCGGGCTGGAATCCTGGTATGCCCATCTTTCCGGCTATGCCCGCGGTCTTCGAACGGGGCAGCGCGTGCGGCAGGGGCAGGTCATCGGCTTTGTGGGCAGCACCGGTCTGTCCACCGGGCCGCATCTGGACTTCCGCATTCGCCAGAACGGCAAATTCGTCAATCCGGTCAAGGCCATCAATCCGCGCGGCAAGGCCGTTTCTGCCTCGTCCATGAAGCGCTTTCGGGAAACCGTGGCGCTGGAAACAGCCTTTCTTGCAGGGGAAAAATCCCTGGCCGACTATGCCAGCGACAGCATTGTCCCCCCCGATCAGCTGGAAGAACTGCGCTCCGATTCCGAAGCGGAAGAGCGCCCCGCACGCCGCAAGGGACGCTAGGCACCATCCCGCACAGCATGACGCCATGAGGGCGGAAAATGCCCCTGAGCCGTGGCTCGGGCCGGCTGCGCCAGCAAGGCGCTCTCCGCCGGACTGACGGCCCTTTCCGGCGCGCGTTTCGGGAAAGATGCGCTGCGGCCGGGGCCGCTTTGCTGCGCCGGGAGCATGGCCCGACAGCGGGCAGGGATGACCTGGAGCGCAACGCGCCACAGCCACGAAATTCCTGTGCGCGCACGGCGTGCGCGGCTTTCCCCTGCCTCCCCTGATGGCAGACAAAATGAACGGATGTCATGAACAATGGCATCCGTTTTTTTTGTGCCTGCTGTTCCGGCCGGGACGGCAAGGGCAGGGCATGAGGGCGGGCTGCCTTGTGCGTTCTTGTGCGTCCTTATCCCGCCGTGTTGTGCCTTGTTTGCTTTTGTCCGGTTCCGTGCTGCGGACTGCTGTTGCCGTACTGGCCGCCGGCCTGCCGGGCGGAGACGCTGCGGGCATGGGGCGATGACGCGGCACGGCCGTCGGGGCATGCCGTACTCTTCGCGCCGTTCATGACAGGAATATGCCGTAATAGTATGTTCCTTTCTTTGTTACTCTTCTGAAATACCTTACTTTTTTCGTGTTCCGTAGTTGTTGGTAACCAGGGCTATTTCCTGTTCTTTCTCTGTTCCTTTTGGGGGAGGCGGCGCTGGTGCTTCTGTGTTGCCAATGCTGGATGTTGCTTTGTCATCATATGCGCTAGCATCATGATTTTTTTGAAAAAAAAGCGAACAGACAAGGAACGGGCCACCGGGACCGTACAGAAAACATGCCGTGCAAAAGCAGGTGTTTTCTTTGTTCGTAAGTAGGATAATATAGAGAAATAAAAAGATTTTTTTTGGCGTAGCATGATGCTTTGTTGTGCCGTGTCTGTTCCTTGTGCTGGCTGCGCGGTTTTCCGGCCAGAGCTGGAGGCGTCGTGTGCTTGGCGGGAGCCGCCGCGGGATGTTCCTTTTGTGGCTGTTATGATTGTTCCTTACGCTGGTATCATATTGATTTTATAGTGTATTTTTGGAGGCCATCTTCTTCGGGAACAAGGCTTTTTCCTTGTGCGGCAGTCACAGTTGGCGACAAAAGAAACTTTTTCTGCCGCTGTCGTGTGTGCATACTGGTAATTTTTCTGCTATCCCTATGAAATAGCATGAAAAATTTTCTTACAACGCGGTGTATTTCCTGTTACCTGCCTGTATGGCCCCTCGTTGTTCTGCGTATGCCTTGGCGCTGGGTGTGCCTGCTGTGTGCGTAACGTGCGCATCAGGCAGATGGGGCGGTGCTGTTGCCGTGGCGAAACTGGGAGGGATGGGGATGCTGCGGGCGCAGCCGGGCACGCTGCGCAGTTGCCCGGCGCATGACGGCCAGGCAGGGAAGAAGGGAACGAGGCAGAGAGCCTTGCCCGGCAAACGGACAGCATGGCCGCTGCCCAGGAAAGGGGGCGCGCCCGGCCTGCTGCCCGGCCCCTGACCGGCCCGTTGAAAGGACAGCGCCCCGGAAGGGAAAAGGCTCCCTCCCCTGCGCCTGGCGGCCTGTCTGCCGGAGCGGCCTTTGCCTTCCGGCGTCCGGCGCTGTGCCCGTGGACCTGAAAGGGCACTATGCTGGCCATGCTGTCAGCCAGACAGCGTATTGCTGTTTCCTTTATTCTTTTTCCGAATTTGGCTACTCTGCTTGTTATGCTTCCCTGCCTGTTCCGGCAGGCCAACGTCAGCAGTATGCAGGAGCAGCCCATCCATGATTACGGGTGCCGTCAAAAATAAGGTTGATAAAATCTGGCTGGACATCTTTTCCGCAGGTCTGGCCAATCCGCTTACGGTCATTGAACAGCTGACCTATCTCCTGTTCATCCGCGCGCTGGATGCCAAAGAGCTGGAGAACGAGCGATACGAAGCGCTCGGCATTCCCGTGAAGAAAATCTTTCCGCAGACGCCTGCCGGTCAGGCCATGCGCTGGAGCAGGTTCAAGAACAGTGAGGCGCGCCAGATGTTCGACATGGTTTCCCAGCGCGTCTTTCCGGCCATCAAGGGCATGAAGGGCGGAAAACTTCCGGACTTTGACGAAGAGCGCGGCGTCTTTCTTCCCTTGCCTGACAGTGACGACACCAGCATGCAGACGGCCTTTGCCCGCTTTATGAAGGATGCCGTCTTTCTCATGCCCACGCCGCAGGTGCTGCAAAAGGTGGTTACCGGTCTGGATGAACTGTATGAGCACGATATAGCCGGCCTCGACATGCAGGGTGACCTCTACGAATACATGCTTGGCAAGCTCTCCACCGCGGGCCGCAACGGGCAGTTTCGCACGCCCAGGCACATCCGCGACATGATGGTCGCCCTGCTGCGCCCCACGCCCGACGACATCATCTGTGATCCGGCCTGCGGCACAGCGGGATTTCTCATTTCTGCCGCCGAATACATCCGCGCGCATTATGAAAACAGCATGACCGCGACGCAGTGGGAACATTTTGCCGGACCTGCCTTTACCGGCTACGATACTGACCCCACCATGCTGCGCATTTCGGCCATGAACCTCATGCTTCACGCCATCCATCACCCGGATGTCCGCTACCGGGACAGCGTGTCCAAGGAAAACACCGTGCAAGCCGCGTTCACCATGTGCCTGGCAAATCCGCCTTTCAAGGGCAGCATCGACGCCGAAAGCATCAGCGATTCCCTGAAAGCCGTGACCAATACCAAGAAGACGGAGCTGCTTTTTCTGGCGCTCTTCCTGCGTATGCTGAAAAAGGGCGGGCAATGCGCCTGCATCGTGCCTGACGGGGTGCTCTTTGGCAGCAGTCGGGCGCATCAGGCCATACGGCGGGAACTGGTGGAGCAGCATCAGCTGCGGGCCGTCATTTCCATGCCCTCCGGCGTGTTCAAGCCCTATGCCGGTGTGTCCACCGCAGTGCTTGTCTTTACGAAAACCGGCTCAGGAGGCACAGGCAATGTCTGGTTCTACGACATGCAGGCCGACGGCTTTTCGCTGGACGACAAGCGCACACCCGTGGCGCAGAACGACATTCCCGACATCCTTGCCCGCTTTGCCGACCTGGAAAAGGAAAAGGACCGCGCCCGCACGGAACAGTCCTTTTTTGTGCCAAAAGAAGAAATCGTGGCCAACGGCTATGACCTTTCCCTCAACAAGTACAAGCAGGTGGAATATACCCCGGTGGACTATCCCCCCACGCAGCAGCTCATGACCGAACTGCACGAACTGGAAAGGCAGATTGCCGCAGGGCTGGCCGAACTGGAGGGGATGCTGTGATGGTGAAACTTGGAGATATTTGCCGCTTTCAGTCTGGGGGAACGCCATCGAAAAATATTTCCTCTTATTATGGAGGAAATATTCCTTGGATTACCACTATTGCACTTAATGGATCAACTATTTCAGAAAAAGATGCTATCGCATGGATTACGTCTACAGCTATAAAAGAAACTGCTGCAAAAATAGTTCCGGCTCAATCTATATTAGTGGGAACCCGTGTCGGTATCGGGAAAATTGCAATAAATACAACACCAATATCGACTAATCAGGACATTCTTGCATTAATAGATATAGATGAAAATACATGGAACAAAAAATATTTAGTACATGCCATATCAACAAAAAAAACATATTTAAATGATGTTTCCAGAGGATCTACAATTAAAGGAATCAAAAAAGAAATTTTAGAAAATCTAGAAATAAAAAAATTTTCTTTAATAGAACAACAAAAAATTTCAAATATCTTAGACAAAGTAAATGCTCTATACTTTATTCGAAAACAGCAGCTCTCCAAACTCGACCAGCTCGTCAAATCCCGATTTGTCGAGATGTTTGGAGACCCTATTCGCAATGAAAAGAATTGGCCTTTGGTCTTGTTAGGTGAAGTTGCACAAATTTTTATTGGCCCATTTGGCACATTACTTCATAAGGAAGATTATATTTATGGCGGCCATGCTCTTATTAATCCATCACACATAGTCGAAGGGAAAATTTACCCGGATAATAATTTTACGATTTCAGAAGAAAAATATATTGAACTTAAAGCCTACCATCTTCAAAAAGACGATATTATTCTTGGTAGAAGAGGAGAAATGGGACGTTGTGCTGTTGCTGAGTGTTCGGGCTTAATTTGTGGAACTGGAAGTATAATTGTTCGTCCATATAAAAAAATGAAGTCATATTTTATACAAAGCATTTTATCTTCTCCTGGTTATAGAAAACTTATCGAAGATAAAGCTGTTGGTGTCACGATGCTTAATTTAAATGTAAACATTGTTTCAAACATAAAAGTCCCCTTATTACCTATAACTATGCAAGAAAATTTTATTAATTTTCTACATAAGATTGACAAAGCAAAATCATCCATAAAACAAAGCCTTGAAACACTGGAAACGCTGAAAAAATCCCTGATGCAGGAGTATTTTGGCTAAAGGAGTTCCTGTATGCCCAACTTCGACTTTCTCAACGGCCGCAAGGAGTTCTCCCTGTTTGCCGCTGCCGCTGTGGAGGCGGAACAGGTCTTTGCCACGTCGCCGGCCATGTGCGTCATCGGCTGCCGCAAGGCTCTGGAACTGGCCGTGAAGTGGGTCTATGCCGTCGACAAGAGCATACAGGCTCCCTATAAGGACAATCTCTCTGCGCTCATCCACGAGCACTCTTTCAAAAAACAGCTCCCGCCAGCCTTGTTCAATGGCATCACAGGCATTGTCCTGTTCGGCAACATGGCCGTGCATACCGGCAGGACCGTTCCCCCTGCCTTTGCCGTGCAGGCATTGAAAAGCCTCTTTGCGTTCATTCAATGGGTTGATTACGCCTATGGCCAGGACTATCAGGCCCGCACCTTTGACGAACAGCTGATTCCCAGGGAGCACGTCAGCCTCCACAGGCAGAAAATCCGGGAGCAGGAAAGCCTGCTGGGCGAAAAAGAGGCAGAGATTGCACGACTCCGCCAGCAGCTTGCCACCTTGGCGGACACATATACCGGCAAGAAGAAAGACAACCGCCAGCACCGCACCTTCAGCGTAGACGACCTTTCCGAATTCAGGACCCGAAAACTCTATATCGATGCCATGCTCCTGAGCATGGACTGGGAGCTGGAAGGGCCGCACAGCGATGTGGCGCAGGAATACGAAGTGGACGGCATGGCCGGCGTTCCGGGTCAGAAGGGCTATGTGGATTATGTGCTCTGGGGCAGGGACGGCAAGCCGCTTGCCGTGGTGGAAGCCAAAAAGGCCAGCAAGGACCCCAATACCGGAAGAACGCAGGCCCGGCTCTATGCCGACTGCCTCCAACGCCGTTTCGGGCAGCGCCCCGTCATGTTTACCACCAACGGCTTTGATACCTTTTTCTGGGATGATGCCGATGGTCCCCAGCGCCAGGTCAGCGGCATTTTCAGCAAGGCCGATCTGGAAAAAATCATGGAGCGCCGCACGGCCAGAAAGCCGCTGGCAGGCATCGGCATCAGCAGCCGCATCACCGACCGTTACTACCAGCAGGCGGCCATCCGCGCCGTATGCGAGGAAATCAGCCGCGGCGTGCGCAAGCACCTGCTCGTCATGGCTACCGGCACCGGCAAAACCAGAACCGCCGCCAGTCTGGTTGATGTGCTGAGCCGGGGCCACCATATCACCAACGTGCTCTTTCTGGCGGACAGAACGGCGCTGGTTTCGCAGGCAAAGGATGACTTCAAAACCTATTTGCCGGACATGTCGCTCTGTAATCTGTGTTCCAGCAAGGATGATGCTTCCGCACGCATCGTTTTTTCCACCTACCCCACCATCATGAACGCCATCGACCGCGCCACAGACGCCAACGGCGGCATGCTGTTTACCCCCGCGCACTTTGATCTCATCATCATTGACGAGAGCCACCGCAGCATCTTCAAAAAATACCGGGCCATTTTCGCCTACTTTGATGCCATCCTTCTCGGCCTGACCGCCACGCCGAAAACCGAGGTGGCCAGAAATACCTATGAATTCTTTGAGCTGGAAAACGGCGTTCCCACCTATGCCTATGACTACGAAACCGCCGTGCAGCAGGATCACGTTCTGGTGCCATACTACAATTACGAGGTCACAACAAAATTCCTTTCAGAGGGCATCAGCTACGATGAACTTTCCGCTGAAGACAAGGAACGGTACGAAGACGACTTTACCGAAGACGGCGTTATGCCGGATTTTGTCCCCTCGCAGGCGCTGAACGACTTTGTGTTCAATCAGAAAACCGTGGACATCGTGCTTCAGGACCTCATGGAGCGCGGCATAAAGGTAAATGGCGGAGAACGCATCGGCAAAACCATCATTTTTGCCCAGAACAAGAAGCATGCCGAATTCATTCTGGAGCGCTTCAATGCCCTGTATCCTGAGCACCGCGGCACCTGGGCCAGCCGCGTCATCTGCGACGACAGCTATGCCCAGACCGTCATCGACAATTTCAAGGTGGCCGACAAAACGCCGTATATCGTGGTTTCGGTGGACATGATGGATACCGGCATCGATGTGCCGGAATGTGTGAATCTTGTCTTCTTCAAAAAGGTCCGCTCCAAAACCAAGTTCTGGCAGATGATAGGGCGCGGCACGCGCCTCTGCCCGGAGCTGCTGTGCACCGACAGCAGCGAAGGCAGGGAATATGCCGGCAAAAAGCGTTTTCTCATCTTCGATTACTGCGGCAATTTCGAATTTTTTCGCCAGGCCACAAACATCATGGAAGGCGAAGCGCCGGCCTCGCTCTCGGAAAGGATATTCACAAAATGTCTCCGCCTGATGGCGGCATTGCAGGACGGCGCACAGTCCGACAACGCCGGCCAGCTCTTGCGCAACGCATTGGCGGAAGGCTGCTGCCGCCAGATTGCCGCCCTCAATACGGACCTTTTTCATGTGCGGCTTGCCCTGAAGTATGTGGAAAAATTCAAGCGCCCGGAAGCCTTTGCCCACCTTTCCGATCTGGACCAGCAGGAACTGGCGGAACACCTGGCCCCGCTGGTGCATTATGATGACCCCGATGCCATGGCACTGCGTTTTGATAATTTTATCTACGGCTTCATGCTGGACGTTCTGGAGCAGCGCTCGCGGAGCAGGCACGATCTGGCGCAACTTGTCAATACGGCCAGACTGCTTGAAAAAAAGTCCGGCATACCGCAGGTGGCGGAAAAACTGCCGCTGATCCGGCAGATAGGCGACCCCGAATGCTGGAAAACTGTGGACATCCACAAACTGGAGCATATCCGGCAGGAACTGCGCGCCCTCATCTGCTTTCTGGATGAAGGCAGCAAACGCAAGGACATCATCACCATTCTTACCGACCCCGTGCTGCAATCGTCCGGGGGAACGCCCCTGCCTGCCGAAGACCCCTTTGCCAGCTACAGGATGAAGGTTAACCGCTACATCGAGGAACACAGAAACTCTCTGGCCATCTATAACCTTACGCACAACATCCCCCTGACCAGAAAGGACTATGAGGAACTCGAACGTGTCTTCACGCAGGAACTCGGCAGCAAGGACGATTACGAAAAAACCTTCGGCAGCACGCCCTTCGGCCTGCTGATACGCAAGATTGCCAAAATGGATCATGAGGCCGCGCTTGCCGCATTTGCGGAATTCATCAACGATCAGTCGCTGAACTCCCGCCAGATAGCATTTGTCAAGAAGGTCATCATGCACATCGAACAGAACGGCTATATGGAAGATATTTCCATGCTGACAAAGGCGCCATTTGATAAACCGGCAAAACTGCTTGATTTTGACCAGATACGTCAGAAGAAACTGCTTGCCGCTATCCAGTCTGTACGAGATAATGCGCTGGTGATGTAGAGCGTTTTCCCTTTGAAAAGGGAAAAGGCGAGGCAGAGACATAACGCCGCCCGTCCCCGGAGGGAATTGGCGCATTTGATGGTATTTGACAGGCCCCTGGAAACAGGATGGCCGAATACATGCTGCTTACCCCGCAGATACCCGTCATTCTTGATGGATCAAGCATCCCCGCTTCTGCTCTGCGGGGAATCGACATCATGAGTATGAACGAAAGGAGCGACGCATGCGTATCTATTATCCCGCAAAAGGAGTGCGCGGAAAGCCCTATCACAGCGACATCATAAACAAAGACCTGTTCACCTTCTTTCAGGGGAAACGCTCGCACACCATTCCCTCTGAAGCAACGCTGCTTGCTGTCGGCGCCTTTCCAAAGTGCGACATAGATATGGGGGAAAATACGGATTCCGAATATGTGTGCGATAAAGGAACCTTCTATATTCCCAAAAGCATCTGTATGGGCGAAGTCGTCGCATCCGGCTGGGCCTTTGACTATTACTTTGTGGTGCTTTGCGGCGATGAGGTGGAACTGCGCTATCTGCGCTGGGACAGGACGTGGCATGAGACGGTGGGACGGGATACCGAAGTCACTGATCCCGCCATCATAGCAAAAATGGAGCGCACGCTGGTGATGTTCAAGGACGCGAACAAGCCCGTTATACCGGAGTCCGTGCCCATATCGCGTCAGGCCCTGCTTGCCTTCTTTACCCTGATCGGCGTAACCGATGCCGAAGAGCTGGCGGACAAAATCCACGATGCAGCCACA
This sequence comes from uncultured Desulfovibrio sp., assembly GCF_944324505.1. NCBI lineage: Bacteria > Pseudomonadati > Thermodesulfobacteriota > Desulfovibrionia > Desulfovibrionales > Desulfovibrionaceae > Desulfovibrio > uncultured Desulfovibrio sp. The sequence goes on along the minus strand of NZ_CALUWO010000010.1, from coordinate 5,332 downwards.
AAGCCGACAGAATGCGCCGCGCTCTGTGAAGAGTTCGACTACCAGGACGACCCCGAAACCGGCTGGCATTTCACGTTGATGCGTCTGGCCCTGAGAGACCGGAACCGCCTGGACTGGGTGGACTGGAAGGAAGCACCGGCAGAAGTTTTTGCCTCCCTGTGTGCGCTTCTGCCGCCAGGGGCAAAGGAATACCTGCCCCCCTGCGACGATGAAAACGCGTATGACGAAAACGCCTATCCCGAAGATGTGCTCCGTGATTGCAATGCCGTTTTGCATGAGCGCTATGGCCTGACGATTCTGCTGTGGGATGAAGGCGGCGACGAATACATGTTTTTTGTTGTGCCGCTTGACAAGGTAAAGGAAGCGTTTACGGCAGCCTCCGAGCTGAACATTACCCTGCAACGTGTTGAGGATTTGTGTAAAGAGTAAACAGCGGCAACAATCGAGAATTTCGGGGAAAGGCCCCCCTTGGCTGGCGCGCAAGGGGGAGTCTTCCCCCGGCGCGTTTTTTCAGACGGATGCAGGAGCATGCAGCAGCCCATGAGAGCGTTCTGGCTTTGCAAAAGGTAAAACGCGAGGCGCCCAGCCCGCCCGGTTCAAAGTGAGCGGAAAAAAACGCGGATTTTCCGCGAAACGACAGGCCGTATGCTTTGAAACACAAGGCGTTTCAAACGAAAAATGCTCCAGGACGGCTGAAAAACTCCGCCAACAAAAAAAGGCTTACGACGTACATCGTAAGCCTTTGATGTTTTCTGGTTGCGGGGGCAGGATTTGAACCTACGACCTTCGGGTTATGAGCCCTTTTTGACAGAATTTGAAAGAGTTAGACGCAGATGGATAGACTTTGATTTATTTTTATTTTCAATAAGTTATCAAAAAATAAGACTTTGCCGCGCATTGACCTGAATGGTTAGAAATTGACGGCGTGGTTAGAAATAGGTTAGAAAAATTTTGCCGGTTAAAACCTGCTCCCGCGTATGAACCACAACCCAAGGCAGTTCATGGCTACCCAAAAACGGCGATACCACCCCAAGAAGTGGGCTGGCGTTTATGTATACGAAACGTCAGAAATGTATAATGGCGCGCCTGACCTGTGTTTCTACATCACGTTTAAATCCGGCCGCCGCCTCATTTGGGAAAAGGTAGGCAAAATTTCCGAAGGATACGGGCCGGACGTGGCGGCGGAAATTCGCGCTGATCGAATAAAGGCCATCAGACATGGCGAAGAAGTCAAAACCGCCAAAGAACTCCGCCGCGAACAGGCGGAGAAAGACAAGCCCTTTGCCGAAATTGCGGATGCATATTTTGACATCAAGGGGCCGACCCTCAAAGGGCTGACCACGGATCGCAACCGTTACCTCAAACACCTCAAACCGCTGTTCGGCAAGCGAAGCGTCTCGGAAATCACGCCCCAGATGGTGGAAGAGCTGCGCAAATCCCTGAGCGAACGCAAACCGGCCACACTCTGGAATGCCCTTGAGCTTCTGCGGCGCATCATTAACTTTGGCGTCAAGACCAACCGCTGCCCCAATCTTGCCTTTCAGATCGAAATGCCCGTCAAGGACAATGAGGTTATTGAGCATCTGACGCCGGAAGAAACTCGCCGCTTTCTGGATTGCGCCCGCACATGGCCAGCCCGCGATGTGGGCAATATGCTCTTGCTGGCCTTTTTTACCGGTATGCGGCGCGGGGAGATGTTCAAGCTGCAAGATGAGGACGTGGCCTTTGACCTCAAGCTCATTCGTTTGCGCGATCCCAAGGGCAGAAAGACCCTCTCCATCGGCATGAGTTCTCTGGTGGAAGAACTGTTGCAAGAACAAATGGCTTGGCGTGACGAGCATTTCCCCGGCAGCCCCTATGTTTTTCCCGGCAAAAACGGCGAGATGCGCAAAGACTGCACAGCGGTTGACCGCTTCCGCAAGGCGGCGGGCCTGCCGCCCAAGTTCCGGCCCTTCCACGGGCTGCGGCATCACTTTGCCGTAAGCCTCGCCAACAGCGGCAAATTCAGCATGGACATGATCTCGGAAATGCTGACACACAAAAATGTGGATTTCACCAAAAAGAAGTATGCCCAATTCCTGCCGGAGACCTTGGCCGCTGCCAGCAACGCGGCGGCGGACATTCTCTCCGGCCAACGGTAGCTTTTGCGGCTGTTCCGATTATCGTGTACACATGGTGAGGAAAAAGATAGTATTGTAAGGAGCAGGCATGGCATTCACACTTCAAACGCTCAGGGAACAGGCCGCCGCAGGCGAGGACAGCACACGCCAGTTCAAGTCCCGAATCGACAATGCGGATTCTCTGGCTGCGGAAATGGCCGCCTTCGCCAATGCCAACGGCGGCGTCATATTTATCGGCGTGCAGGATGATGGAACACTGTCCGGCATAACATCCCGAGAATTGCATGATGCGAACCAGTTGATCGGCAACGCCGCCAGCCAGCATGTCCGCAGCCCGCTTGTGGTGCAGACGCAGAACATTCTTCTTGAAAATGGAAATGTGGTTATCGCCCTGACCGTTCCTGCGGGAATGGACAAACCCTACTTTGACAGGAAAGGCGTTATCTGGCTGAAAGCCGGGGCGGACAAGCGACGTATCAATTCAAAAGAGGAACTGCGCCGTCTTTTTCAGTATACCAGCCAATTCCATGCCGATGAATTGCCCACAAAGGCGGGCATTAACAAACTGGACAAGCTGCTGTTCCGGGATTTTTTGAAAAAGCGGTATGACAGTGACTTCCCGGATATCCACGCAGAACAACTGCGCCTGCTGCAAAATCTGAACCTCGCCGCTGGCGATGGAAATCTCAATCTGGCCGGAGTGCTGCTTTTTGCCGAACAGCCGGAGCTGATTTTTCCGCAGTTCGTGGCAAAAGGCGTCCGCTTTCCGGGAATTGCCGTTCATGCCGACAGCTACGATGACACCGAAGATTTTGAAGGCCCGTTGAGCAGACTTTTCAAGGATGCCCTGGCTTTTGTCATGCGCAACCTGCACAAGGTACAGGGCAAGAATGGCGTCAACTCACCGGGTACGCCGGAAATACCGGAACAGGTTTTTGAGGAACTGCTGGTCAACGCCCTTGTACACAGGGATTATCTTGTCAGCGCGCCCATCCGCATTTTCATTTTTGATGACCGCGTGGAAATCATCAGCCCCGGCACGTTGCCGAACAATCTGACCATAGCCAATATCAAAGCCGGCAATTCCAATATCCGCAACCCCATCCTGATTTCTTACGCCGCCAAGGGGCTTTTGCCCTACCACGGCATCGGCTCCGGCATTCTGCGCGCTCTTAAGGCATGGCCGGATATTGATTTTGAAGACGATCGGGAGAGTTCGCTGTTCAAGGCCATTGTACGCAGAACCCACCGGCCTGCGGAAAACACTGGGGTACTTGCACCAGAACTTGCATCAAAAACACAAAATTTGCACCAGAAACAAGGGCTTTCTGATGCAACTCTGCGCGATATTGCACCGGAAATTGCACCAGAACTTTTTGCGCTCCTTGAGCATATCTCCGCCAATCCGCGCATAACCACAACCGAACTCGCTACTGTTCTAAACGTGAGCCGACGCACGATTCTTTACAGAACAACCATGCTCAAGAAAAAGGGCATCTTGCGCCGCATCGGTCCCAGCAAGGGCGGACAATGGGAGATTCTCCCATGAAGTTTGTTCCCAACGGTTCGATTATCAAATTTCTGCTGATTGCTGTTCTGGGCTGTGGCCTTGCCTTTCTCATGGCATGGCTGACAACCATGTTTACCGTTATTAAAATTACGCAAGGCGTTTCACTTGCAGGAGTAGCGCTGATACTGCTCTGGTGCGTCGTGATCGGCGGGGCCGCTGTTTGGAGCATCTGCGCCTTTTGTGCGCTTTATGTGGGAACATGGCGCAAACATCACGTTGATCACGCAATCCGTCTGAGTGAAGCCATGCTCATGCTGCATGCTTCCACGAACCATGAACAGTTGGAAGCGCTTCGCCATTATCGTATCCGGGTGTTCAAAAGTCATGAAGCAATCCCGGCGGGAGGAAAACTCGGCGTGGATTGCCGCGAAGTTTCCAACTTTCTTTCTCCCATGCTCTTTGGGTTCAATAAGTTTTTTGCTCTCGGCTCGCCCGAATATTGTTGCGATGCCACACAACTTTCCGCGATTGTGGAGGAAAATCAGACGCGCTGGTGTGGCGAAAGCAGTGTAGCTCCAAGCTGTGATGCCGCAAAACTCAACAGGGAGATTGAAGAGCTGAAAAAGAAATACAAGGAAATGACGGAGAAATATACCAGCGCAGCGGGACGAGAAGGCAAATTAAAAAACGAAATTGAACAAATGGAAGCACATATACACATTCTTGTCACATTAGCAAATAAGGTTACCAGAGAATTCACCCACCCACTCGCCAAACACGAAATCACGCGCCAATACAAGGAAATTGGTAAGACGTTGGGGGTTGAAAACGCTCCGGGCAATTACATAGAAATTTTTCGCAGGGCAATGCCGAAAGAGTATATCAACCACGGCGGAGCGCCTATTCAAAATCCCTGAAAGGCAAGAAACCTGACCTGCTCAGGTTCGCAACCCTCAACTTGTCCCCGTTATAACATAGTAAAATAACATAAAAATTATCAACCTCCCTTTCTTAGGTCTAAGAAAGGGAGGTTTTGTTTCGCCTTTGCTAACACCCCGTCTGTTCAGCGTTTTCCTCTGGGCATAGGGTGTGTTCTCTCCAGATGCTTCTGGATGGATTCACACACTTCAGCCTGAATACAGGGAGATGCTGATGGCGACCAAAAAATTATCACCACAAGAAGTTGCCGACATGTACGGCGTGAAGACATGCACACTGGCCCGCTGGCGCTGTAAAAAAGTTGGCCCGCGCTACGCCAAGCTCGGCAGCCGTGTCATGTACGACATAGAAGACCTTGAAGACTGGTTTGCGTCACGCTGCGTCCACACCAGAGATTCCGCCCCTCAATTGAGGAAGCGATAATGAGCGCCGACATTCTGCACAGTTTTGCCGAGTGTCTGCGTGCAGCGGGGCTGGAGATCGAGGTCGTGCAGGCCGACGGCCTCCTGCACCGCTGTGGCACAGCGGACCGGCCCCATCGCAAGGACGGCGCGTACAAGGCGTTTCTGGATACTCCGGCCTCTATCTGGTGGAAAAACTGGCGCACCGGCGATGAAGGTACATGGACATACAAGCCAGAAAAAGAACTGACCGCCGCCGAACGGGATGCCCTGCGTGAACGCATCCGGGCCATCAAAGCGCACAAGGAAACCGAGCAGAACCGCCGCTGGCAGGCCGCCGCCAAACTGGCCGCGAGCATCTG